>JBNKOT010000172.1:0-4396 GCA_050294855.1 Draconibacterium sp.
CGTAGATTTGAACCATAAAATCATTTATATATCAAGAATTGGATAAACAAATTTTATTGGAAGGAATTGACCCCCTTGAATTTTTTGGGATAAACAATTCAAACATAAATCTTATTAAAAATCTTTTCCCAAAAATTAAAATTACAGCACGCGGTAATTCACTGTTTATTAAAGGGGAAGAAAAAGAATTAGTACTTTTCGAAAAAAAGTTTGCACTCATTCTCGATCACTATTTTCAATTCAATATTTTAACAAAAGAGTTCATTCAGGAAATAATGGATACAGGTATTTCATCGATGGAAGAAAATGGTTCGGGAGAAAAAGACATTATTGTTTTTGGAAACAATGGAAAACCCATTCGTGGACGCACTCCAAACCAACGTCGTTTATTCGAAGAAAGTTTTAAAAACGATTTGTTGTTTGCGATTGGTCCGGCCGGAACAGGAAAAACATACACTGCAATTGCACTGGCCGTTCGTGCCCTCAAAAATAAAGAAATCAAAAAGATTATTTTGAGCCGACCTGCCGTTGAAGCCGGTGAAAATCTGGGTTTTCTTCCGGGCGATTTAAAAGAAAAAATCGATCCTTATTTACAGCCTTTGTACGATGCTTTACAAGATATGATTCCGGCGAAAAAACTCGAGGAATTTATGAAAGAAGGTGTCATACAAATTGCGCCGCTTGCCTTTATGCGCGGGCGAACACTAAGTAATGCATTTGTAATTTTAGACGAAGCACAAAACACTACCGTCAATCAGTTAAAAATGTTTCTGACCCGAATGGGATTAAATGCAAAATTTATTGTTACCGGCGATGTGACACAAATCGACTTGCCCAAAAAAAGCAACTCGGGACTTTTACATGCCATGCGAATTCTGAACAATATAAAATCGATATCGATTATTAAATTCAACCAAAAAGATATTGTGAGACACCAATTAGTTCGCGATATTGTAGCCGCTTACGATAAAAACTCAGAAGAACAGGAACATTTTGAAGTGAAAAAAGTAAATAAACAACAATAAAATTCAACAAAATGGGTAACGCATTAACAAAAACAGAATTTAATTTCCCGGGGCAGAAAAGTTTGTACAAAGGAAAAGTTCGCGACGTGTATAATATTAACGACGATTTTTTAGTGATGGTGGTTTCCGACCGGATTTCGGCTTTCGACGTTGTTCTTCCAAAAGGAATTCCTTACAAAGGACAGGTGTTAAATCAGATTGCCGAAAAGTTTCTGGATGCCACATCCGACATTGTTCCCAACTGGAAAATTGCAGTGCCCGACCCAAATGTAACTGTTGGTCACATGTGTGAGCAGTACAAAGTTGAAATGGTAATACGTGGTTATTTAACAGGGCATGCCTGGCGCGAATACCGCGATGGAAAACGTACTTTATGTGGTGTACCAATGCCCAACGGAATGGTTGAAAACCAGAAATTCCCCGAGCCAATTCTTACGCCAACTACAAAAGCCGATGTGGGCCACGACGAAGATATTTCGCGCGAAGCAATTATTGCCAATGGTTTAGTCGACAAAGCTGAATACGAGATGCTCGAAGATTACACCCGCAAATTGTTTCAGCGAGGAACTGAAATTGCTGCCAAAATGGGTTTAATTTTAGTGGATACAAAATATGAGTTCGGGAAAAAAGATGGTAAAATTTATTTAATCGACGAAATTCATACACCCGATTCATCGCGTTATTTTTATGCTGAAGGATACGAAGAAAGACAGTCTGCCGGCGAAAAACAAAAACAATTGTCGAAAGAATTTGTACGCCAGTGGCTAATCGAAAATAATTTCCAGGGAAAAGAAGGACAAAGCATTCCGGAAATGAATCCTGAATTTGTTGGTTCGGTTTCCGATCGTTACATCGAATTATTTGAAAACATTACCGGCGACAAATTTGTGAAATCGGACACAACAAAAATCCAGTCGCGTATCGAAAATGCAGTGAATGAATTTTTGAAGGGAAAAATTTAATTCAATCCATCTTTAATATGAAACGAACATGAATTTTCTTCATTCTAAATTCACAAACAAGAATGATTAAAATTTATGTGAGTTCCTGAATGTCTTCAAATTTTTTGAACATTCAGAAATCAAAAAATTTTAAACAGATGAAAACAAAACCATACTTTTTGTTTTTCGTGCTTCTGGTTTTTACCGGTAGTTTGTTTGCACAAGACAAATTTACATTGGTAAAAAAAGGTGAAAAAGCTCCCGATTTTACTTTCGAAGTCAGTAAAGAAACCACTAAAAAACTTTCCGATTTAAAAGGAAAAGTTGTGTGGATCAATTTCTTTGCAACATGGTGTGGGCCGTGCAGAAAAGAGCTTCCTCATCTACAGAAAGATGTTTATGAAAAATATGCCGGCAACGAAAATTTTGAACTTATCATTCTCGGAAGAGAACACTCATGGGACGAAGTCAATAAATTTAAGACCGACAATAAATTTGTGATGCCTTTTTATCCCGACCCGGATAGAGCGGTTTTCTCGAAATTTGCCAAACAGAACATTCCTCGAAATTTTATTATCGACAAAAATGGGAACATTGCTCTGGCCTCAACCGGTTTTAACGAAAAAGAATTTCGTGAAATCATTGCTAAGGTTGACCAGTTATTGAAAGATGCGGTTAATCAATAAGAGAAACAAACCAGCAGAAAATACCCGTTCTTCGTTTTATAGAAACAGAAAGAACGGGTATTTTTTTTTCAATAAAAAACACCATCCAATTGATCAAGATCGAATGCCAAGCTATTTATTCTTTTAGAAACAGCTCTGCCAGTTGGTGTAACTCTTTACCAACTTTAGCGTTGCTGTCGTTGGTAATTACTGCAACCACAACCTTTTCTTCGGGATAAATAATAAGGTTTCCACAGCCGCCGACAGAACCACCGCCGTGTCCGTAGTAAAAACGACCAAACTCATCTGTTCCCGAGAAAAATCCCATTCCGTATTCGGTTGCTTTTCCGTTTGCCAGTTTTTGTGGGGTAATTAATTCAATTTTAATTTCTTCCTGAAAAAGTTCATTATTGATCATGGCGTTTCCAAACTTCACCAAATCTTCCGAGGTTGAAAGGAAACCTCCCCCAGCCCATTTATAACTGTTATCGACATAGGGAGCGTTAATATCAACACCGTTTTCCATCGAATAAAATCCCGAGCGATAAACAATCATCGAATCGTTGTAATCGGGAACAGTTTCTGTCATTCCGATTTTATCAAAAACCATTTTTTGCATGTAGCTTAAAAACTCTTCTCCCGAAGCTCCTTCAATAGCGGCGCTCACCAAATTAAAACCGTAACTCGAATAACTGTAATTGGTTCCCGGCTCAAAAAGCAAAGAATCCCGCATAAATATCTCCAGCCCTTCGTTTACTGTTTTATAGTGTTTCATCGACAAAAACTCTTCGTCTCTGTAATGACGGATTCCGGCGATATGCCCTGCCACTTGTCGTGTACTTATCGGGTATTCTTTTTCAGGAAAATAAGGCGCATAATTCTGAACCGGAAGATCTACATCAATTTTGTTTTCCTCCATTAAAATTCCAAGTGCAGCGGCTGTTAACGATTTTGAAATACTACCGATTCTGAATTTTGTTTTATCGGGATAAACCGGAACTTGCTGTTCGTAATTTCCCAAACCAAATCCTTTCGAAAATACAATTTTGTTTTCAACAGAAACCGTGGCTGTCCAACCAATCGATTCGCTCTCCTCTTTCAGTTGTTGAATGTATTTTTCGGCTTCAATAACTTTTGGGTCATCGGTTTTACACGAAAACATAAAGAACAAACCAATAAGAGATAAATAAAAGAATGATTTCATAGCGTTAATTTTATCGAATTAATAGTCAGCAGAATAAGTAAAATTACGACGCTTTTTACCAAATATCAAATCGAATGTGAACTTTCATTTAAAGATTAAAACATCTTTATTGCTCATTCTTTAAGAATGTCTATTTTTGCAGCTCAAATTTTAGAAAAGAGCCGATGTTTTTGTATAACAGAATTAACAAAGAGGAATTAAAAGAAAAGCTTCAGAACGAAACTTTTCAGCGTAAAACCATTTCGTTTTACAAATATCATTACCTCGATAATCCGCAGGGATTTAGAGACGAATTGTTTCGCGACTGGTTTCCGCTCGCTTGTTTTGGCCGCATTTATGTTGCCCGGGAAGGTATAAATGCGCAAATGAGTGTGCCCGAACATCATTTTGAGGCCTTTTTAAAAACGCTCGAAAATCATGAAATTCTGAGCGGAATTCCGATAAAATATGCCATCGAAGACGACGGAAAATCGTTTTATAAATTAACCATAAAAGTGCGCCCAAAACTGGTTGCCGATGGTTTAGACGATGGAACTTACAATGTTACCAACGTTGGAAAAC
>JBNKOT010000173.1:0-2478 GCA_050294855.1 Draconibacterium sp.
AAAGCTTTTATTGTCGATTTTAAAGATAAACAATATGGAGAATTTGATTTAATCCCGATCAAAAATCTCCTTCAATATTTTTAAACAAATTTGAATAACTTAAATAACTTAAAATGAAAAAAACAATCTTAATCTTATTTGCATTTGCATTGTTAAACAATGTTTTTGCACAAACCGAAAAAAAAATGGAGGATAATTCAAACAAACTAGTTGTGCTTTGGACAAGTGGCGACCCCGATGTTGCTGAGAAAATGGCATTTATGTACACATTAAATGCGAAAAAACAAGGTTGGTTCGACGAAGTGGTTTTAATTGTGTGGGGACCTTCTTCGAAACTGCTTTGCGAAAATGAAATGCTGCAGGATTACTTAAAAAAAATGCAGGAAGCCGGTGTAAAAACCGAGGCATGTTTATATTGTGCAAAAATGTACGGCGTTGATAAGAAATTGGCCGAATTGGGAATTGATGTAAAAGGAATGGGCGTGCCGCTTACAAATTATTTGAAAGACGGGTGGCAAACTTTAAGTCTGTAAAAAAAAAGCATCAGTCAAACGGCTGATGCTTTTTAATTTATTTAGCTTTTACTAATATTCGTCTTCGTTAAAAAAGAAATCATCCTTACTCGGATAATCGGGCCAAATATCTTCTATACTTTCATACATTTCACCCTCGTCTTCAATTTCTTGAAGATTTTCGATTACTTCTAAAGGTGCACCGGATCGAATTGCAAAATCGATTAATTCGTCTTTGGTCGCCGGCCATGGTGCATCTTCTAATTTCGATGCCAGTTCTAGAGTCCAATACATTTGTTATAATATTAAGCGGTTAAACTCATTTTTTTCAATGCCGCGAATATAATAAAAAAATGAAACTGACAAACAAAAAAATGATTGAGTTTTCAGAAGTTAAAAAACATCAGTAAATCGTACAGGTGTTTTAAGGATTAGAAGTTGGTTTATTTTACCCAATTTACTTCGTCAACGTTTTTGTCGAATGTTAATTTTCGGGCCAGGACAAACAGGAAATCCGACAAGCGATTTAAATACTTAATCACCTCATTTTGAACCGGATGAATTTCAGAAAATTCCAAAACCCGTCGTTCTGCTCTTCGGCAAATTGTCCGGGCAACATGACACTGTGCCACCGAAAGTTCTCCTCCGGGCAACACAAATTCTGCCAAAGGGGGTAATGTTGCTTCAAAACTATCAATCGACTTTTCCAACAAATTAATATCGTTTTCCAAGATCGAAAGACCAATTGTAAAGGCATCTCCTTTTTCGTCGGAGGCCAATCGCGAGCCGATATTAAAAAGTTTATTCTGAATTTCGATCAGGATTTTGGCAATATTTGAAGGGATTTCATAAGACCGAATTACACCAATCGACGCATTTAATTCGTCCACCGTTCCATAAGCTTCCAAACGTGTGTCATATTTTTTAACCCGCGTACCTCCAACTAATCCCGTTGTTCCATCGTCGCCAGTTTTGGTGTAAACCTTCAACTCCTTCCCCATCTTTTTTCAATTTTAATACACCGGATTCTCATTGATAACGTCCGATTCTACCTCACCATCTTTTAATCTGATAACCCGGTGTGCATGTAATGCAATATCTTCTTCGTGCGTTACCATAACCAGCGTATTCCCTTTTCGATGAATTTCGGCAAAAAGTTTCATGATCTCCTCTGAAATTTTTGAATCGAGGTTTCCTGTGGGTTCATCAGCCAATAAAAGTGCAGGATTATTTACCAAAGCACGTGCAATTGCAACTCTTTGTCGCTGCCCTCCTGAAAGTTCGTTCGGACGGTGTGTCATACGATCTTCCAAACCAACATCGACCAAAGTTTTTGTTGCTCGTTCTTTTCGCACTGCTTTTCTTATACCGGAATAAACCAAAGGCAACATTACATTTTCCAAAGCAGTATTCCGAGGTAACAAGTTAAAAACCTGAAAGATAAAACCAATTTCTGAATTTCGTATTTCGGCCAGTTGATCGTCAGACATGCGGCTTACGTCTTTTCCATTCAAGACATATTTTCCGCTTGTTGGAGTATCCAAACAACCGATTACATTCATCAAAGTTGATTTACCCGAACCTGAAGCTCCCATAATTGCAACATATTCGCCTTTGAAGATATCGATTGAAACCGAACGTAACGCCCGAACAACCTGTGTTCCAACTTTATAATTTTTTACGATTGATTCTAAATGAATTATTTTCTCTTTCATAATTTTCTTTTTATATCAGTAGGTCGATTGATGGTTAAATTACTAATTGCATTAAAAATGCTTTAAAAAAATAAAAAAACAATATTTTTTTGTTTTTCTTCTAAATTTGAACTTTTACGAAGTACGGAAAAACTTTGCAATTTGTAGCAAAAACTGTACCCATTTAACTTAATTTTTTGATTTTTAAACTTTTTGTTTGATTATATTTGTTTTATGTCTGAATTTCTCGATCAGGAATTAAAATTTTTACC
>JBNKOT010000174.1:0-1902 GCA_050294855.1 Draconibacterium sp.
ACAAACACCTTCAGCGAAAATTATTAGTGTATAAAAACCGAACTGTCGTATTCAATTAAACAAAAAATGAGAAAACTACTTACCGTTTTATTTGTCACCTTTTTTTCGATTTCATCTTTTGCACAGTTAAGCGAGATTCCAACCCAGGAAATTCCGGAAGATTATGGTTATGCCGTTAAAATCGGACAACAAATGCCGGATATAACTCTAGAGCTTACCAATGGGAAAAAGCTTACAACATCGGATTTAAAAGGTAAAGTTGTAATGTTGCAATTTACTGCAAGTTGGTGTGTTGTTTGCCGGAAAGAAATGCCACACATCGAAAAAGATATCTGGATCAAACAAAAGAATAATCCGGAGTTTGCACTTTTTGGAGTCGATATGGATGAGCCACTCGATAAAGTAAAGGAATTCGAAAAAGACATGAAAATTACCTATCCGCTGGCACTTGATCCCGGCGCAAAAATCTTCTACACTTTTGCGCAAAAAGGCGCCGGAGTTACCCGAAATGTAATTGTCGACAAAACTGGAAAAATTGTTTACATGACCCGTTTATTTAAAGAAGATGAATTTAACGAAATGGTGGAAGTGATTGAGTTGCTGTTGAAATCCTAGCCACAGGTTGCAGGTTATTAGTTGCAAGTTCAACAACCTGAACCTGAAACCCGAAACTGAAATTTTATGAATATCACAATTATTAAATACAACGCCGGAAACATCGAATCGGTAAAAAACGCTTTGAAACGATTGGGTGTGAATGCAGAAATTACTGCTGATCCGGAGAAAATAAAAAAAGCCGACAAAGTAATTTTCCCAGGTGTGGGAGAAGCAAGCACTACCATGGAATACTTGCGTAAACACCAACTCGATGAACTGATCGTTTCGTTGAAGCAACCAGTTTTGGGCATTTGCCTTGGCTTGCAGTTAATGTGTTCGCATTCGGAAGAAAACGACACCGACTGTCTGGGGATTTTCGATGAAAAAGTCCTTCGTTTTGTTCCAAAACCAGACGAAGAGTTTATCACAAAAGTTCCGCACATGGGCTGGAATTCGATATACAATTTAAAAAGTAATCTGTTTTCGGAAGATATCGACGACCAATACGTTTATTTTGTGCATTCGTATTATGCAGGGTTAGGAGAACACACTGCCGCAACTTGTAATTACATTCTGCCTTTCAGTGCTGCCTTGCATAAAAACAATTTCTATGCAACACAATTTCACCCCGAAAAAAGTGGTGGCATCGGAGCAAAAATTTTAGCTAATTTTTTAAAATTATAATTGTAAATTTACATATGGATCGGATAACAATTATAAAAGTAGGCGGCAAAGTCGTGGAAGATCAGGAATCGTTAAATGCTTTGCTCGACCAATTCATCAAAATCTCGGGAAATAAAATATTGGTTCACGGCGGTGGAAGGACAGCCACCGAAATTGCCGATAAACTGGGAGTTGCAACTCAAATGGTTGAAGGTCGGAGAATTACAGATTCTGCTATGCTGGAAGTGGTTACCATGGTTTACGGCGGTTTGGTCAACAAAAAAATTGTGGCTGGATTACAGGCTCGCGGATGCAATTCGGTGGGTTTAACCGGTGCCGATCTGGATCTGATAAAAGCGCACAAACGTCCGGTTAAAGATATCGATTATGGTTTTGTTGGCGACGTGGAAGACGTAAATGTTGGCGAATTACGTTTGCTGATCGATGAGAATGTAGTTCCTGTTGTGGCGCCACTCACCCACGATGGAAAAGGACAGCTGCTCAATACAAACGCCGATACAATTGCCGCGGAACTAGCAACCGAATTGTCGAATTATTTTAATGTTTACCTTTTTTATTGTTTCGAAAAAAGAGGTGTATTAACCGATCCCGATGACGATTCTACACTTATTCACGACCTTG
>JBNKOT010000175.1:0-7590 GCA_050294855.1 Draconibacterium sp.
CAGCGGGAGCATATTTACAACTCCCTGCATATTTTTTTGAAGTATCAACCAGGCAAGTTTATATTCGATGGCCCTTACATTCGATGAGTCGGCTTCAATAATCAGATCCAGATTAGCCGCCGGATTTTCAGTTTGTGTAAAAAAATCTTGTTTGGTGTCGTACAATAGTTTTCGGCCTAATTCGGGATGTGCTTTTACAGCCGAATCGTTATACAATAAGCTTCGAAACTCGCGGGCATCCTTTCGATAAAAAATAGATTTTTCAAGCATCAAAATGTATTTCTCAGCAATCTGATATTTTCCTTTAATTAAATCGGTTTTAATCATCATTTTCAGCGCTTCCGGCGAATTACCTTTCATTACCATGTATTCGTATGCCCAACGCTGTGCTTCATTGATCATACCAATCGAATAATAAAAATAACCACCGCGTTTGAGCACTTCACTCACGATTTCCCATTTTAAAAACAAGGTTCCGCCATCGGGTGTTTGCGGAAAACTTAAAAATGATTCGGATAATCTTCCGGTTTCTGCCAAAGCCAGATTATTTAAAAAGGCTGTCAAAATATTCGTGGAAGGAAAATCGGAATTAAACTGAATAATTTCGTTGTATTTCTGTTGGTAAAACAACTTTTCGACATGAAAATAATGACTGTTCTTTTTATCGATTCGAGGAATTACAGCTATTGCAAATCCGAGTAATACTACAAACGGAACCAAAGTAAGAAACCGAATTTTGAATATTTTAAGGCTTGATATTTTTTCGAATCGAATCGGGAAAAGTATTGGAGTCAGTAAAATTATTACAACAGTAAATAAAAACAGTTGTGTTTGTTGACCCAAATCCTGAGCCGAAAAAGGATACAACATCAGCATTTCGGTGGTTTGAAAAAAGAGGAATTCCCGGCCAATCATAAAAAACAAAAGACCTCCGGTAAATAACAAAATCAACTTAATCCAACTTTTTTGCTGAATAAAAACCAAGGTAATTAAACCCATAAACAACAAGGAAAAACTTCCAAAAAGAAAATATATTACTGGATATAAAAGAACTGCAAGCCAGTTTAATCCTTTTTTCAAAAACGAAATAACGCCATAAAAAAGCAACAGTTGAAGCAAAATCCCCAGATTATTAAACGCACTATACTGATAATTGGTTTGCAAATAAAAAAGCAGTCCCCCAATGATAAAAGGCAAAAAGGAATTTCGATGTTTGCTGAGTTTATTACTAATTTTTGTGAGCATAAAAATTACAACACAAATCTCAAATGCGGCAATAATTGCACCTGCCAGCGGATAAAAATAAAAAGCGGTTTGCAATTCACCCAAATAAGTAAGAAATCCACCGGGTTGGTTCATGTGTTCGTACAAATGTGCCAAAGAAACCATAAACAAGGTTGATTTTTCCTGGTAGAAAAAAATATGAGAAGTAAACCAAAAGAAATAAAAAGTCCCCAGGATAAAGAACAAGGCAAAAGGGAAAAATTGCAGAATGGCATTGGTTTTTTGGTGATTGATATTCATTTGAACCACTTTAATTGTTGGAAACCCACTTGGCATTTATTGCATCCTCATTGGCGGCCTTTCTGATCTGGCCAGGTCTAAAGGCAACTTCGGTTTGTGTAAACTCAGGGATATTAAAAGTTTTCAGAAATCTTTTATAAAAATTAGGATCTTCTTGCGGAAGTACAAAAGGTTTCGATGATTTTCCGGCAGTATTAATATACGCAATGTACGGGCGTGCCGTTAATCCATCGCCGCGTTTACTGCTGAATACCAGCCATTTTCCATTCGACGACCAACTATGGTAACTTTCGGTAAACTCGCTGTTAAGATCGAGTTTTGTTATATCGCGACTTGCTAAATCGATGGTATACAAATCGGCTTCTTTGTGCCAGATCGAAAAATTTCCATAGTTGTGATAGGTGAAAATTAATGAATTTCCATTGGGCGAAATCCGTGGAAATGAAACACTTTTTCCATTGGCAGCTGCATCAAAAATAACTTCAGGCTCACCAAAAGTCCGACTTTCCTGATTAAACCTGGCTCGGCATAAATTGTATTTTGTATCCCGGTAATCGTAGCCTTCGGTAATTTGAACGGCCCGGCAAAAATAAAGGTAATTACCGTCGGGCGACCATTCGGGAAAAGTATCCATAAACTTTTTTTCTTTGTCGACTGGAATTTGCATCATTTCATTTTTATTTACATCGTACAAAACGAGCGACGAATTTAAATCCGAAACTTCGATTTTCTTTTCGTCCATCGCATGAAACTGCTGCACCACTTTATTCGACGAAAAAGCAACAAAATTTCCCGAAGGATGCCAGCGTGGATAAACCGCTCCGTTTTTCATCTCCTTTGTTTTCAGGTTGAATTTTCTTAAATCGCCGTCTTTTACAAAATAGGTTCCGCCCAAGGAACCACGCATATGAAACATAAAATTGTTGCTATTTTGTTGATTAAAAGCATGGCAGTTCACACAGTTTTGTCCTACCACGTTGTTTTCAACCACCGATTTTTCTTTAAAATTTTCAAGACTCCGCTGTACAATACTAATTTCGGTCCAGCTTTCGTAACCGGGAAAAAGCAAGCGATAATACAAAAACGGATCGACTGGCGCATCAAGCACTTCGTTTGTAAACGACTGGTATTTCGTCCAGTTGTCTTTCTGTTTTACAAAAATCTGATAGGTTAAATTACTGTTGCTGTTTTCTTTTAAAAGCTTTTTCCATTTTTTCTCTGGAATCTGAATGCTTCCATCATTCGAAGTAACAGCAATATCTTTTCCATGCGCTCCTGAAATCTTCACATAAAACGACTCTCCTTTTTCATCAATAAAAAAATTTAAAGGAGCAATGTTTATTGGCATAGAGACAGCCGAATACTCGGGGTATATTTTTGCAGGAACATCCTTTTCCTGAAAATTGTCCGGAATTGGAGAACAGGAAGATGCAATAAATACGATTATATATAGAAAGTGAGTCCACTTCATTTTTTAGCTTGCATTTAATTAGTTTCGTAAATTTTGAAAATACTACAATATCGCCAAAACCGCAAATTTTGGTATTGATTGATTCTTCACTACTTTGTCAATTTTATAATCAATTTTCAGTAATGTGGTCGTACAAATTTAAATTTAGAAGAAAAATCGAGATTTTAGTTTCAAATCGTTTTGCTTTTTAAGATTAATTTTTACATTTGCCTTCAACATAAAAAATTATGAAATTATTATCTGTAAATATTCTAGTCCTTCTCGTTGTCATTCTTGGAAATTCCGGGAAAGGCTAGTTTATTATGTAGATTTTAAAAATATTTACAAGCCTTTCTCTAAAAATGAGGAAGGCTTTTTTAATGAATAAAAGACAATAAAAAGACACAAAAGTATGCAAATTCCGTTACGAAGCAATACAACAACGCAAGGCCGAAGAATGGCCGGTGCAAGAAGCCTTTGGAGAGCAAACGGCATGAAAGAAGAACACTTTGGCAGACCTGTTATCGCCATTGTAAATTCGTTTACTCAATTTGTACCCGGGCACGCCCACTTGCACGACATTGGTCAATACATAAAAGGATTAATCGAAAAACAAGGCTTTTTTGCTGCCGAATTTAACACCATTGCCATCGACGATGGAATTGCAATGGGACACGACGGAATGCTTTATTCGCTGCCTTCGCGCGACATAATTGCCGACAGTGTTGAATACATGTGTAATGCCCACAAAGTAGATGCAATGGTTTGTATTTCTAACTGCGACAAAATTACTCCCGGAATGTTGATGGGCGCTATGCGTTTAAATATTCCTGCAATATTTGTTTCGGGCGGACCAATGGAAGCAGGAGAAATAGACAACAAAGCTTACGATTTAGTTGACGCAATGGTAATGGCTGCCGACGATTCGGTTTCCGATTCACAACTGGCAAAAGTGGAAGAAAATGCTTGTCCTACCTGCGGTTCTTGTTCCGGTATGTTTACCGCCAACTCGATGAACTGTCTGGCTGAAGCCATTGGAATGGCACTTCCCGGAAACGGAACAATTGTGGCAACACATGCCAATCGTAAAAAACTTTTCGAAGAAGCCGTCGAAAAAATAATTACCGCAACAAAAGCATATTATTTCGAAGGAAACGAAAAAGTATTACCACGGAATATTGCAACCCGCGATGCTTTTTTAAATGCCATGAAACTCGACATTGCCATGGGTGGTTCTACCAATACTGTTTTACACCTTTTAGCAATAGCACACGAAGCCGATGTTGATTTTACGATGAAAGACATCGACCAACTTTCGCGCGTTACACCAAATCTGTGTAAAGTAGCTCCAAGTTCGCATTTTCATGTTCAGGATGTAAACCGGGCAGGTGGTATTCTGTCTATTTTAGCTGAACTTGACCGTGCCGGATTAATGGAAACATCGGTGAACCGGATCGATGGAAAAACTTTAAGAGAGGCACTTGTTGAGTTTGACATCATGAGTGATAAAGTTACTGAAGAAGCTATAAATAAATACAAATCGGCTCCGGGTGGAGGAAGAAATCTTGTACTTGGCTCACAAAACAGTTACTACAAAGCGCTGGACAGGGACCGCGAAAAAGGTTGTATCCGCGATTTTGATCATGCCTACAACAAAGACGGGGGATTAGCTGTTCTTTACGGTAATATTGCAGAAAATGGTTGTATTGTAAAAACTGCGGGAGTCGATTCATCGATCTTTAAATTTACGGGAACTGCCAAAGTTTTCGATTCGCAAGACGATGCAGTAAATGGGATTTTAGGCGATGATGTTCAGAAAGGCGATGTAATTGTAATTCGCTACGAAGGGCCAAAAGGTGGACCGGGTATGCAGGAAATGCTCTACCCTACTTCGTATTTAAAATCGATGCAACTCGATAAATATTGTGCACTGATTACCGATGGAAGATTTTCGGGCGGAACCTCAGGACTTTCAATCGGCCATGTTTCTCCGGAAGCAGCCGGCGGCGGTGCAATTGGATTAATACAGAACAACGATAAAATTGAAATCGACATTACAAAACGTTCTATTAACCTGGTTATCTCAGAACAGGATCTGGCAAAAAGAAGAGAAGCCGAGGAAGCAAAAGGGAAAGACGCATTTTATCCTGTAGGAAGAAACAGAAACATATCGAAAGCGCTAAAAGCTTATGCAAGCCTGGTTTCGGCTGCCGATAAAGGAGCTGTTAGGTTAATCGACTAAAATAAAATCAGTATTGAGTTGATAAAAAGAATTTATACAAATTAATTATAAAATTAACAATTAGCTAGATGCCAAAACAAGCGGCTAGCAGCTAAATAAATAAATATGACAACAAAAAAAGTTACCGGTTCACAAGCATTAATTCTTTCTTTATTAGAAGAAGGAGTAGATACCATTTTTGGTTATCCGGGCGGTGCAATAATGCCCGTTTACGATGCTTTGTATGATTATGGGAAAGAGGTAAATCACATTTTAACGCGACATGAACAGGGAGCTGTTCACGGTGCGCAAGGTTATGCACGAGTCTCAGGGAAAGTAGGAATTTGCCTGGCAACATCAGGTCCGGGAGCAACCAACCTAATGACTGGTATTGCCGATGCAATGATTGATTCTACTCCTTTGGTTTGTATAACCGGACAAGTAGCATCTCCCCTGCTCGGAACCGATGCTTTCCAGGAATCAGATATTGTTGGCATGTCAATCCCGGTTACCAAATGGAACTACCAGGTAACAACACCCGAAGAAATTCCTGAGGCAATTGCACAGGCTTTTTATATTGCAAGAACAGGACGTCCGGGACCGGTTTTAATCGACCTAACCAAAGATGCACAGTTTGGAGAACTGGATTTCAAATACAAAAAATGCACAAAAATCCGCTCTTATGTTCCGGAAACACATGTTGATCCGATCCAAATAAAAGCTGCAGCTGAATTAATCGATACAGCAAAAAAACCTCTAATATTATTTGGACACGGAATTATTATCGCCCGGGCAGAAGAAGAACTAAAGGCCTTTGTTGATAAAACAGGAATTCCTGCAGCATGGACTTTACTTGGACTGTCAGCACTTCCAACCGAACACCCATTAAACGTGGGAATGTTGGGAATGCACGGAAATTATGGTCCGAACCTGTTAACGAACGAAGCAGATTTAATTATTGCAATTGGAATGCGGTTCGACGACCGTGTTACCGGAAAAGTAAGCGAATACGCAAAAAACGCAAAAGTTATTCATATTGAAATTGACCCGGCAGAGATTAATAAAATTATTAAAGCCGATGTGGCTGTAATTAGCGACTCTAAAAAAGCACTAAAAATGCTTATTGCCAATGTTGCCGAAAATAAGCACGACGATTGGGTGGCAGAATTTAAAAAATGCGATGCAATTGAAAACGAAAAGGTTTGGCAAAAAGATTTACACCCTACCAAACCGGGGTTAACAATGGGTGAAGTTATTCGTATTACTTCTGAAAAAACCAACCACGAAGCCATTTTGGTAACCGATGTTGGTCAGCACCAAATGATTGCCCAGCGCTATTTTAAATTTAAAAACTCGCGCTGCAACGTTACTTCAGGAGGTTTAGGAACAATGGGATTTGGACTCCCGGCAAGTATGGGAGCACAATTTGGAGCACCCGATAAAACAGTTGTGGCAGTTATTGGAGACGGTGGTTTTCAAATGACTATTCAGGAGTTAGGAACTATTGCTCAAAACAAACTGCCCGTTAAAATAATTATTTTAAATAATAATTATCTTGGAATGGTTCGTCAATGGCAACAAATGTTTTTCGATAAAAGATATTCATTTACAGAACTTCACAATCCCGATTTTATCATGATTGGTAAAGGATTTGGAATTGAAGGACATACTGTTTCAGAACGTGAAAAACTGGAAGACAGTATTCAAAAAATGATTGACCACGATGGCCCGTATCTGTTAGAAGTAACAATTGAAAAAGAAGACAATGTATTTCCAATGGTGCCAACCGGAGCTTCTGTTTCCGAAGTAATACTTGAACCGTAATAATCAGCTAAAATTCAACAAAATGAAAAAAGAATTTATTATAAGCATATATACTGAAAACCACATTGGTTTACTTACTCGCATAACGGTAATTTTTACACGCAGGAAAATTAACATCGATAGTTTAACAGTATCGGAATCTGCTATTCCAGGAGTTTTTAAGTTTACCATTGTAATACACGAAACTCAGGCTCAAACCATGAAAGTTGTTGGGCAAATTGAAAAACAAATAGATGTTTTGAAAGCTTTCTTCCATACCAACGAAGAAATGATTTATCAGGAAATTGCACTCTACAAAGTGCCAATCGAGCCGATTTACGAAAGCGATACCATTGAAAGAATCGTTCGCAAGGCAGGTGCCCGAATTCTGGAAATAACCAAAGAATTTGTAATTATTGAAAAAACCGGTCACAAAGAAGATACGCAAGCATTATTCGAAGAATTAAATAAGTATAAGGTAATGCAGTTTATCCGTTCCGGACGTGTGGCCCTAACCCGCGATCCAATTGAACGTCTTTCTGAATTTTTAAAAGAACGAGATGCATTTTTGGATAGCATGGAACAGTAGAGA
>JBNKOT010000176.1:0-1812 GCA_050294855.1 Draconibacterium sp.
TAATCCCACGTTTCATTCAAATATTTTTCTACCGAATCGGAAGTATGATCACTGATATCGATCCCGATTTCTTTCATCGCTTTTACAGCACCACGATTTAATTTACCCGACGCTTCAGTTCCGGCAGAAAAGACTCCAATATTTTTATCAAACGATTTTAAAAAACCATGCGCCATCTGACTGCGACATGAATTACCTGTACAAAGAATTAATACCTTCATTTTCTATTTTACATTAATTTGCCATTAAAACGGCGTGCTCATATATTTTGTTTACAACTTTATCTGTTGGTGGAGTTTTTCCTTTTTCGTAACCCAAATCGGTTAAACGGAGGTGGGTAAAATTATTTAATCCATTTTTTTCAAAAGTCTTTTTCCCGCAATCCTGGGTGCAACCGTCGATTACCAACATATCTGTATCACGTACACTATCAATCAAATCGGTAATACCGGCACTAACAAATGCCAGACATTTCATGTTTCTAACATTATTCTGCTGCATTTTCCGCGCAAGCAAATCGCTCGCATGTCCCAAATCTGCTGCTCCAGAACAGGCAAAAACAGTAC
The DNA here is from genome assembly GCA_050294855.1 of Draconibacterium sp. GTDB lineage: Bacteria > Bacteroidota > Bacteroidia > Bacteroidales > Prolixibacteraceae > Draconibacterium. The sequence goes on from JBNKOT010000176.1 coordinate 567, forward strand.
AATTGTGATTTGTACTTTCACTATTAACCTTATTTTTTTCCATGATAAAAAGATTTTAAGTTATAAATTAATAAAGTTGAAAATAAATCCAACGGCTGTTATTCCTATGGCAACAACGCCAACAAAAATTACGATCAGCTGCCATTTTAAAACTTTTTTCAGAATAATTATCTCGGGTAATGAAAGGCCAATAACCGACATCATAAACGCCAGTGCGGTTCCTAATGTTACACCTTTTTCCATCAACACGGCCACAATCGGAATAATTCCTGCAGCATTTGAATATAGCGGAATTCCGAGCAAGATTGCAAGTGGAACGGCATACCAACTCCCTTCGCCCATTATTCGGGCCAGGTAATCTTCCGGAACAAATCCGTGTGCTCCGGCACCAACTGCGATACCAATTATAACGTAAATCCAGATTTTTCCTACAATTTCTTTAACAACCTCCCACCCCGCCTGTAATCTATCGTCGAATTTTAATTTTTCTTCCACAATAGCTGATTGATTTGCCTGCACTTTAAATACCCAGTCGGCAACAAAACGTTGCAACTTTAACTTCTCGAGGATAAAACCGGAAATAATTGCAATCGTTAAACCAGTAAGTACGTAAATGACAGCCACTTTCCAACCAAACAATCCGGCGAGTAAAATCAAAGCCACTTCGTTAATTAATGGTGCAGCAATCAAAAACGAAAAAGTAACGCCAATTGGTATTCCGGCTTCTACAAACCCAAGAAACAGAGGAATGGCAGAACAAGAGCAAAACGGCGTTAAAATTCCCAGTCCTGATGCCATTACATTCCCGGCAAACAACGATTTTCCTTCCAAAGCTTTTCGTGTTTTTTCGGGCGAAAACCAGCTTCTGATTACCCCTACAATAAAAACAATCAGCACCAGCAACAACATTACTTTGGGAACTTCGTAAATAAAAAACCAAAGCGATTCTGTTAAATGTTTGCCCGCTTCCAATTGGAATAAATCATAAACCAAAAAATCGGTAATTGCTGAAAGCTTCAGAAACACCAAAATCCAAATTGGTAATAAAAGTATGTATATATATTTTCTCATTTATAACTTACTAATTGTTGAAGTAAAACACAACTATTACTACTCATCTCCATTCTATAATCAAAAATTAACTTCAAACAATTGGGTTCTACAGCCACATCACCCAGAAATAATAAACTCCGATACCAATAAACAGAACAGCAATAATCCTACGTAACCAAAACTCAACTTTTTT
>JBNKOT010000177.1:0-7474 GCA_050294855.1 Draconibacterium sp.
CCATCCGTCAGCTGACGGATGGAATCCTTTTTTATACGTTTGCTATTCTATTTTCAAACTTCCCTGTTCGTCGTATTCCCAAAACGGAGCCCAGGCAATTTCCCATGCATTTCCATCTGGATCGGCAAAATAAGCATCGTAACCACCCCAGAAAGTATCGCGTGGTTTCACTAATATTTTTGCACCATTATTCACTGCTTTTTCAAATGTTTCGTCAACTGCTTTTTTCGAATCTTGATTAATAGCCAAAGTAACACCTGAAAAACCACTTTTTTCTGCCGGTAGATTTGCGTCTTCGGCCAGTTTGTCGAAAGGATAAAGCGAAAGGATTATTCCTCCGTGCATAAAAAATACGATGTTTTCGTCGCTGCCGGCAGCGGGTTTCCAACCCAGGGCTTTTTCGTAAAAATCGCGCGATTTTTGGAGATCGGCAACTCCAAGCGTTACAATGTTTAAACGTGGTTTCATTTGTAGTAGTTAGTAGTTAGTAAAAAGTGGTATGTTGTATTTAACAAGAACTAAGCACTTAATCAATACTTGGGCATCATTTCTATTAATTCTCCTTCGGCGGTTTGCAGGTGTCCCATCAGGTTTGCCGTGAGACACGAGTGCACCGGAATGATTTCAATCAAATCGCCCACTTTAAAATGTTTAAAATTAGATGGAGTAACTTTTATAATTCCATGTTCCTGCGTAATTTTTGACAGATAATTGTTGGTGTCGAGCAACACTTTTTCGTCGTTTTTATTAACGATTACCCGGCCAAACAAATGTTTACCATCCGTATTTACAACGGTGTCTTTCGAAAAATGAACAGCACCTCCGTAAATCACAATTTCGTTCCGCGAAACGTGTTTTGCAACAACCGGACAAACCATTTTTACAGCAATATCTTCGATTGCGCAAACACCCAAACTATGCTGCATTAAATCGTAAAAAACAAAGTTGCCCGGACGCAATTCATCCACTCCGCTAAAGTTGCTGCAAATGGTTGCCGCGGGCGTGTCGCCCAAACTGATTTCAACTTTCGAAAATTCTTTTTTATAGCGTCTTTTTAATGTTTTAAGTTTGAGCAAAGCATCGAAATGACGGCTAAAAATTTCGTTGGTAGATTTTGCATCGTAGGTGTGTCCTGTATGGGTTAAAAATCCTTTAAAATTAATTTTACGATTTTCAGCCAGTTCTTCCAGAATTGCATCGATGGTTCCTGTGCGCGATGAGGGAACTCCAGTGCGGTGATAACCTGTATCTATTTTAATGTAAACACCAATGGCATGTTTTACTTTTTTTGCCAGTGCAATGGCAGCCTCGCGGTTTTCGATTAGCACATTTAGTTTTATCGAAGCCGCTAAACGGTTGATGTTTGCGAGTTCCAGAATATTCAGCGAAATGGCGATGGTGATGTCTTTCCATCCGTTTGCCGCAAAATATTCAGCCATTTGAACCGAAGAAACAGTAATTGCATCGACACCGAAACGTTTAAACCAATCGCCGATTTTTGCCGATTGATGGGTTTTAAAATGGGGGCGAAGCCGAAGTTTGTGTTCGGCCGCTTTTTTAACCATTTTTTCGATGTTTCGCAAACTCACTTCCTTGTCAACTACCAAAGTTGGTCGGATAATTTTTGTCATAATTAATGCAACGTTTTTAACTGTTTTGTTAAAGCGTTTCGGGTTCCCATTAATTTCTCCGAGATGCCCACTTTGTATAAATGCGGGCTTATAAATCTCTTATGTTCCTGAGGCAACATTTGTGCTCTTTCTACTAAATAATTGTGGATTTCGGCAATCGATTTTTTATCGGCAATAATTTTTCCTTTCGCAACAACTTTTTGTAAAAGAACTTCGTATTTGAAATTTTTTATTTTCGTATTTTTTTCGGGATAAACAGGATGATATAATGTTTCAATACTTTCCGGATTTTCATCTTTGCACAAAATGGCATCTCTGTAAAAATTCCCTTTTTCATCGAAATAACGAACCAGCTGTTTTTTTCCGGGCAAAGTAATTTTCTCTACATTTTCCGAGAATTTCATTTTTGGTAATCCGTTTAAAACGGCCAGTTTATAGACTCCGTCTAATGCGGCATCGGTTTTTCCGGTGGCAAGTTCGGTCCCAATTCCGAAAGCATCGATCGGAGCGTTCTGATCGAGTAAAAGACTTTTTACCACAAATTCGTTTAATTGGTTCGAAGCAACAATTTTAACGTATTCCAAACCTGCATTATCGAGCATTTTACGCGCTTTTTTACTTAGGTAGGCTAAATCCCCGCTGTCGAGTCTAATGGCTTTTAAACGATGTCCATTTTGTTCCATTTCTTTTGCAACATTAATGGTATTCGGAATTCCTGATTTTAAAGTGTTGAAGGTGTCGACCAACAAAATTGTATTCTCCGGATGTACTTTTGAAAAAGCTCTGAATGCTTCGAGTTCATTGTCGAAACTTTGAATCCAACTGTGTGCCTGTGTCCCCGAAACCGGAATGTTAAAAAGTTTACCGGCCAATACATTCGACGACGAACTTGCACCTCCAATACATGCAGCCCGACTGGCATGCAGTGCTCCAAATCCTTGCGCTCTCCGTAATCCAAAATCAGAAAAAGTAGTTTTCCCAGCTACCAGCTTTATCCGAAAAGCTTTTGTGGCAATCAACGATTCAAAATTCAGAATATTTAAAAGCAGGCTTTCAATTATCTGACATTCGATAATTGTACCATCCACTCGCAAAGTAGGTTCGTTTGGGAAAACGATTTCTCCTTCTTTTACACTGTAAATATTTCCCGTAAATCGAAAGTTTCTGAGGTAATCAAGAAATTCAGTTTTAAAACCTTGTTGATGCAAGTATTCGATATCCGATTTGCTGAAGGTAAATTTTTGTAAGAGATCTAAAAAATCCTGTAGTCCGGCAAAAACGGTAAATCCACCCTGAAAGGGATTGGTGCGGAAAAAATAATCGAAAGCTGCCACATCGTCTTTTTTCTTTTGAAAAAAGAAACCCTGTGCCATCGACAATTCGTAATAATCGGTGTAAAGTCCTAAAGTTTCGTCGAAAATTGACATCCTTAAATTCCTGATTTTGTAAGCTTTTAAAGATACACAAGAAAAATGTTTTACAAAAAGAAAATGCCGTTTCCAGAAACTGAAAACGGCATTTTATTCAAATCGTATAACTTTTTTATTCTTTTTCGAGGAAAATTGTTTGTTCGCGGTTTGGTCCAACCGATGCAATCGAAACCGGAATTTTTATTTCGTCTTCGATAAAACTGATGTAATTGTTCAGTTCTTCCGGAAATTCATTCTGATGTTTGATTTGTGTCAGGTCGGTTTTCCAACCCGGAAGTTCAACAAAAACCGGTTTAACTGCGTCGGTTAATTCAAAGGGAAAATGTTCGATTACTTCTCCTCCAATTTCGTAACCCACACAAATATTAATGGTTTCGAAATCGTCGAGAACATCTCCTTTCATCATAATTAACTCAGTAACTCCGTTTAACATCACCGAATATTTTAAAGCGACTAAGTCGAGCCAGCCACAACGGCGTGGTCTTCCGGTTGTCGATCCGTATTCGTTTCCTGCATCGCGCAATTTAACACCTGTTTCGTCGAATAATTCGGTTGGGAACGGTCCCATTCCAACGCGTGTACAATAAGCTTTGAAAATGCCAAAAACATTGCCGATTTTCTGAGGTGCAATTCCTAAACCGGTACAAGCTCCGGCACAAATTGTATTCGAGCTGGTAACAAACGGATAAGAACCAAAATCAATATCGAGCATTGTTCCCTGCGCACCCTCAGCCAAAACCGTTTTACCATTTTGCAAAGCCTCGTTAATCATGTGCTCGGTATCGACAATCTTAAACGATTTTAATACGTCGATTCCTTCAAACCAGTCTTTTTCGCATTCGTTTAAGGTTTCTTCGTAATCAAATTTGAAGAATTCAGATAGCATTACTTTATGGTTTTCGATTCGGGTATTGTATTTTGTGTCGAAATTGTACAATAAATCGCCAACACGCAACCCGTCGCGACCAATTTTATCTTTGTATGTTGGTCCGATTCCTTTTAAGGTTGACCCAATTTTAGTTTTTCCTTTTTTATCTTCGGAAGCTGCATCCAACAAGCGGTGTGTGGGTAAAATTAAATGTGCTTTTTTCGAGATGTACAAGTTTTCAGTAATATCGAAACCTGAAATTTTGAGTTTATCAATTTCTTTTTTGAAAATGATTGGATCGATTACAACCCCGTTTCCAATAATGTTGATTTTGTTGTCTCTGAAAATGCCGGATGGAATTGTATGCAAAACATGTTTAACATCATTGAATTCTAGAGTGTGACCGGCATTTGGTCCTCCCTGAAAACGAGAGATAATGTCGTATTTTGGTGTAAGTACATCAACGATTTTTCCTTTTCCCTCGTCGCCCCATTGCAGGCCTAGTAATACATCTACCTTCATTAGTGATTCTTTTTTATTTACATACAAAACCGCGAAAACTTGACCAAAAGGAATAAACTTTCGCGGCTTTCAGATTAAGCAGTTAAAAGTACTAATTATTTTCATTCGAAGGCATAAAAAAATCCCCTTGAATAAGAGGATTTTATATTCTTTTAAAATGAATTGGATTATTAGTTCTTATTAAATTCACCATAAATATAAAGCGTATGGTGAGAAAGATCGAAGTTGTTTTTTTTGCAGGCATCCTGAATAATCTCTCTGATGCGCTGATCGTAAAACTCAACAACTTTTCCGTTCGAAGTATCGATCATGTGATCGTGCTGCAAGGTTGCATATGCTTTTTCGAACTGGGCAATGTTTTTGCCAAATTGGTGTTTTACAACAAGCTTGCAATCTAAAAGCAAATCGATTGTATTGTACAAGGTAGCACGGCTCACCCTGTAATTGTTATTTTTCATCGAAATGTACAACGACTCGATATCGAAATGTCCATCCCGACAATAAATTTCGTCTAGAATTGCAAATCTTTCAGGAGTTTTCCTGTGCCCGTTTTTCTCCAGATATTCGGTAAACATTCCTCTAACCGTTTCCCTGGTTTTGTGGTTATTCATAATTAAACCAATTTTAAATAGAGGCAAAAATAAAAATATTTTTTGATTTTCTTTAGATTGAATAAAAATTAATCTTCAAGATTGATTGTCCTTTTTACAATATCGATTCCTTTAATCTTTTTCAGACGATCAATCAGGATTTCCAAATCGTCTGTATTATGGACGTAGAGGAACAAATCGCCTTCAAAAATTCCTTCGTGAGTATCGAATTTTAGCGAGCGCATATTTATGTTATGTTCTTTTGAAATTACAGTAGTTACCTGGTTTACAATGCCAAGTCGGTCGAAACCTTCTAGTCGCAAACGCGAAAGGTACGATTGTCGTTTAAACTTTGTCCATTCGGCAGCCACAATTCGGTCGCCATGTTTGGCCATGTATTTCGCCAATTCTTTGCAATCGGTTTTATGAATATTAATATGGTCGTCGGCGCTCAAATAGCCAATAACCTGTTCTCCCGGAATAGGGTGGCAACATTTGGCCAGCGAATACGAAATATTATCCTGGTCTTCTTTTAACAGGAATGGTTTTTTATGATCGATTTTTTTGACGCTGTCCTCTTCTTCTTCGATGCCTTCTTTTTTCTTGCTCCCAAAAGTAATGTTCCAGTATTTTATGAGCTTGTTTTCCGATTTTTTCCCCAGAATTTCGTTGATGCTATCCAATGTCAAAAAACCCATTCCTAGCTCCGAATACAATTGTTCTTTGTTGTTTAAATTAAAATGACCGATTATTTTTTTCAGATTATTTGAAGTAATCGGGGCACCAACTTTTTTCAAGGTCTCATCAATTATTTCTTTTCCCAGAAGGATGTGTTTGTTTTTTTCGAGTTTAAAAGCGGCTTTAATTTTATTACGCGCTTTTGTCGACCGGCTAAATCTCAGCCAATCGAGTTTTGGCGTTTGATTTTCGGAAGTAAGCACTTCTATCTGGTCGCCACTTTGTAATACATGACTAATAGGAACCAGCCTCGAATTTATTTTTGCTCCGATACATTTGTTGCCAACATCGGTATGAATTTCATAAGCAAAATCGATTACTGTCGAATTTTTGGGGATCGAAATCATGTCTCCTTTTGGTGTGAAAACATTGATTTCGGTGCCGTATAAATTGAGTTTAAAGTCGTCCAAAAATTCAAAAGCATCGGAGTCGGGATTTCGGAGAACGTCCCTGATTCTTTCGAGCCAGGTTTCCAATTCGTTTTCGTATGTGCTAATGTCTTTGTATCGGTAATGAGCAGCAAAACCACGGTCGGCAATTTCGTCCATTCTTTCGGTTCTGATCTGCACTTCAACCCATTTTCCCTGCGGCCCCATAACGGTAACGTGCAACGATTCGTAGCCATTTACTTTGGGCAAATTTATCCAATCGCGAATTCGGTCGGGTTTTGGCCGGTAAATATCTGTTACAATAGAAAGTACATCGAAACACTGCCTTTTCTCCGAGATCTCGGGTTTTGCTTTTATTACAATCCGAATGGCAAGAATGTCGTAAATTTCGTTGAAGGTTACCTCTTTTCGTTGCATCTTCTGCCAGATCGAATACGATGTTTTTAAACGGTGTGTCACTTCACAGTCGAAATTTTCATTCTTCAGTTTTACCTGAATCGGCTGAATAAATTCGTTCACCAGGTAGTTTCTGGTTTCTTCCTGGTTGTGCAACAAATAATTAATCTGGTTATATTCTTCCGGATGTTTGTATTTAAAACTGAGGTCTTCCAATTCCGATTTTATGGCGTATAAACCCAGTCGGTGTGCTAGCGGCACATATAAGAAAAGCGTTTCTCCGGCAATTTTTACTTGTTTGTGTGGCAACATCGAGTCGAGGGTTTGCATGTTATGCAAACGGTCGGCAATTTTGATCAGAATAACCCGAACATCGTCCGAAAGTGTCATCAAAATCTTTTTCAATGTAAGTGCTTGTCGCGAGTCAAAATCGCCTGATAGTTTGGTTAATCCGTCGACAATGGTAGCGACTTTAGTACCAAACATATTTTCGATGTCGGAAATCCGGTATTCGGTGTCTTCCACCACATCGTGCAAAATGGCCGCTTCAATCGACGTTGCACCCAGACCAATATCTTTGGCAACAATTTTTGCTACCGCAATTGGATGAATAATATAAGGTTCGCCCGATTTTCTTTTTATTCCGTCGTGTGCAGCATTGGCAAAACGAAAAGCCTTTTCGATGCGCTTAATTCGCGATTCATCAAATTTATCGCGGATTTTCTTAAGAAAATCTTCGTAGCGATCTTCGATGTGTCGTATTTCTGCTGGTGTAAAATGTTGCACTTTTCGGTTCTTTATCGGTTTTTCTGAATACAATATTTATAATATGTCTTGAATATAGAAATTCTTTCCTATTCCTGCATTCTTCCCGGCTAAAATATCACTTTTTTTATCTCCAATCAAAACA
>JBNKOT010000178.1:0-5945 GCA_050294855.1 Draconibacterium sp.
ATTAGTAAAAAAAATATAAAAATCGATCAAAATGAAACGCTTTCAATCTCCATTTTTCATCGCCGCAATCTTTTCAGTCATCCTGCTTGTTCAATCTTGTGCCATCAATCCGGTTACCGGGAAAAAGCAAATTATGTTTATGACCGAAGCTCAGGAAATCGCTTTGGGAGCACAATACGATCCTTCAGTAGTTTCTACATTCGGTGTTTACGACAGTCCGGAGTTACTGCAATTTATAACGAGTAAAGGAAACGAAATCGCAAAAGTTTCGCATCGCCCCAACCTCGAATTTCATTATAAGATTTTAGACTCACCGGTTATTAACGCTTTTGCAGTGCCCGGTGGTTATGTCTATTTCACACGCGGAATATTGGCGCAATTTAACAACGAGGCCGAATTGGTGGGTGTACTCGGACACGAAATCGGACATGTTACTGCCCGCCATTCTGTAAGCCAGCAAAGCAAACAACAAATTGGAAATATTCTTTTGGCCGGAGGAATGATTCTGGCTCCTGAAGAATTCCGTCCGTTTGCTGAATATGCCATGCAGGGAATGCAATTGTTGTTTCTGAAATTTAGTCGCGACAACGAAAGCGAATCGGATCGATTGGGTGTTGAATATTCGTCAAAAATTGGATACGACGCCCACAAAATGGCCGACTTTTTTAATGTGCTGAATAAAATGCAAATGAAAAGCGACCACGCAGGAATACCAACATTTATGTCGACTCACCCCGATCCGGAAGACCGTTTTGTAAAAGTGAATGAAAAAACAAAAATTTGGCAAGACAGTTTAAAACAAAACAACTGGAAAGTGAATGCTGACAGCTATTTAAAAATGGTAGATGGTATTGTTTATGGCGAGGACCCCAGACAGGGTTTTCTCGAAGAAAATACTTTTTATCATCCGGCCTTAAAATTCAAATACCCGGTTCCGTCGGGTTGGGATTTTGTGAATTCTCCAATGCAGGTACAGATGGCAGCAAAAGATGGAAAAGCCATGATGGTATTTTTAATGGCACAGCAAAAAACGCTCGACAAAGCTGCTCAGGCTGCACTAAAACAACTGAATCTGGAAGTACTGGATCGCCAACACACAACGGTAAATGGTTTTCCTGCTCTTGTTACGGTTTCTCAGCAGGTAACACAAAATCAGCAAACCGGACAACCACAAACCATCAAAGTACTGTCGTATCTTATTCAGCAAGAAAACAATATTTACGTGTTTCATGGCGTAGCAGCCGGTGCCGACTTTAATTCCTATTTTAAAACTTTCGAATCTACCATGTCCAATTTTAATCGTTTAACAGATCCATCGAAATTAAATGTTCAACCTGACAGGATTAAAATTAGAACAATTAATAGTGCTTCAGTAAGTTTGGCAGAAGCACTTAAATACTACAAAGTTCCTGAATCCAGATTAAGTGAATTTGCGTTGCTAAACAATATGGAGTTAGATCATGTGCTTAAAAGAGGAGATATGATTAAGACAATTGGGAATTGACAAAAAACTTCGAATGTGGAAATTAAATTCATCAATGTTTTCCAGAAAGAAAAGACTGTCTCTTTTTCCTGAGCACGAAACAAGGCTCCCTCCCGGATGTATAATCGGTCAGACGGGAAACCAGCGACCCCGACCTTGACTTTCAGTTTTAATTTTTACATCAAAAAACCGAGCATAAAAAAAGTCTTACAAATAAATGAAAGACTTTTTTTAGTGAGCGGGAAACGGGACTCGAACCCGCGACCCCGACCTTGGCAAGGTCGTGCTCTACCAACTGAGCTATTCTCGCGTAAACAAATTTTACTAATTTTTTAAATCAATAAAAACAGAGAATCGACCTTGGTATCCGTCAGCTGACGGACTACCAACTGAGCTATTCTCGCAAAGAAATGGTACCCGGAGGGGGACTTGAACCCCCACGATCATAATGATCATTGGATTTTAAGTCCAACGTGTCTACCAATTCCACCATCCGGGCATCCTTTTGATCGTAATCGAGCGAGATAATCGCTACTATACTGAGCGGGAAACGGGACTCGAACCCGCGACCCCGACCTTGGCAAGGTCGTGCTCTACCAACTGAGCTATTCTCGCTTATTTAAATGAACTTTGCTTTTAAAGCGCTGCAAATATATTGCTATTTTTTTATCTCACAAAATTCTGAAATAAAATATCTATTTATTTTATTCCTGTTAATTTTTTAATCTCGTTCAATTTGTTGAGTGCTTCAATCGGTGTCAGATTATTCACATCGAGACCGGCAATCTCATCTCTGATTTGTTTAAGCACCGGATCGTCGAGCTGGAAAAAGCTAAGTTGCATTCCCTCACGGTTTTCACCCAACTCTTCCAATGGTTTTGCCAAACTTTCCTTCTCCTTTCCGCCCTCCAGTTTTACCAGTATTTGTTCGGCACGTTTGATCACTGATTTTGGCATTCCGGCCATTCCTGCAACATGGATACCAAAACTGTGATTGCTGCCTCCTCGTACCAATTTCCGAAGGAAAATCACTTTGTTTCCCACTTCTTTGATCGAAACATTGTAATTTTTCACTCTTGGAAAGGCACCTTCCATTTCGTTTAACTCGTGATAATGCGTAGCAAAAAGTGTTTTTGCTTTGGTTCGTGCGTGTTCGTGCAAATGTTCCACAATCGACCAGGCAATCGAAATTCCATCGTAAGTGGATGTTCCTCGCCCCAATTCATCAAATAAAATCAAACTTCGATCCGAAACATTATTTAAAATACTGGCAGCTTCGTTCATCTCCACCATAAAAGTCGATTCGCCCAAGGAAATATTGTCGGAAGCACCAACCCGTGTGAAAATTTTGTCGACATAGCCAATCACCGCAGAATCGGCCGGAACAAAAGATCCCATTTGTGCCAACAAAACAATTAATGCAGTTTGTCGCAACAACGCCGATTTACCCGCCATGTTTGGTCCGGTTATAATAATGATCTGCTGATCTTCCTGATCCAATTTTACATCGTTGGCAATGTAAGACTCGCCAATGGGCAACTGATGCTCAATAACCGGGTGTCTTCCATTTTTTAATGTGATAGAAGTTGAATCATCAATAACCGGTCTGAAATATTTATACGATGTGGCACAACTTGTATACGACATCAAACAATCGATTTGCGCCAGGATATTTGAATTGAGCTGAATGGCTGCAATATATTCAGAAAGTGCAAAAACCAGTTCACCAAATATTTTGGTTTCCATGACCTGAATTTTTTCCTCGGCGCCCAGAATTTTTGTTTCGTATTCTTTTAATTCTTCGGTAATGTATCTTTCGGCACTTACCAGTGTTTGTTTACGAATCCACTCTTCGGGCACTTTGTCTTTGTGGGTATTCCGAACTTCGATGTAATAACCAAACACATTGTTAAAGCTGATCTTTAAGGATGGAATTCCATGTTTTTCGCTTTCGCGACGCTGAATTTGTGCGAGGTAGTCTTTTCCTGAATATGCAATTTTACGCAGTTCATCCAGTTCTTCAGAAATTCCTTCCGCAATCACTTTTCCTTTATTAATCGCAACCGGAGGATCCGCAACAATTTCAGTCTGAATTTTCTGACGAATGATATCGCAAGGATTTAGCTGCTCTGCAAATTGGTTTAATGCCGCATTATCAACATCAGAACAAGCATGTTTTATGGGGATGATTGCATTTAGTGCATTTTTCACCTGAACCACTTCGCGCGGATTTATTCTTCCGACAGCTACTTTCGAAATTAACCGTTCCAAATCGCCAATCTGACGAAGATGTTCTTCGATGATTTCTTTCAGTTCCGGGTTTTTCAGAAAAAGTTCGACAACATCCAAACGTTTATTTATCGGGTCGATATCTTTTAACGGCAGTGCCATCCAACGTTTTAACAAACGCGATCCCATTGGCGAAATGGTTTTGTCGATCACTTCGATCAACGATTTTCCACTTTCCTGAAGCGGTGCAAAAAGTTCGAGATTTCGGATGGTAAACCGATCGAGCCAAACGTAATGTTCTTCCTCAATCCGGCTCAGCCCGCTAATATGACTTAATTTTCGATGTTGCGTAATATCCAGGTAATGCAAAATTGCTCCTGAAGCAATCACTGCAAGCGGCATTCGCTGCACGCCAAAACCTTTTAACGAGGTAGTTTCGAAATGACGTTTTAAACGATCGGTGGCGGCATCGCTGGTATAAACCCAATCTTCGAGATTAAAGGTGTAATATTTTGTTCCGAATATCTCGTTAAACTCCTTCCCTCTCCCTCTCTGAAACAACACTTCTTTGGGTTGAAACGAGTTTAATAATTTATCGATGTATTCAAAATTTCCCTGTGCAGTTAAAAATTCTCCGGTCGAAATATCGAGAAAAGCCACACCACCCATTTTTTTGTCGAAATGAACGGAAGCCAAAAAGTTGTTTTCCCGGTTTTCGAGAATGTTATCGTTGATGGAAACACCCGGAGTTACCAATTCGGTAATTCCACGTTTTACAATTTTTTTTGTGAGTTTCGGATCTTCCAGCTGCTCGCAAATGGCCACCCGTTGTCCGGCACGAACAAGTTTTGGCAAATAAGTATCCAATGCATGATGCGGAAATCCGGCCAGTTCGACATAACTCGCTGCTCCGTTTGCCCGGCGCGTTAAAGTAATTCCAACTATTTCTGCTGTTTTAATCGCGTCTTCGCCAAAGGTTTCATAAAAATCGCCCACCCGAAAAAGTAAAATTGCATCGGGATGTTTTTCTTTGATGCCATAATACTGTTTCATCAAAGGTGTTTCCACATATTTTTTATTTACTGCCATAAACGAACAAAGATAATTTTTTGCGAGTGAATGAAATACTTTTAAGCCTTAAATGAAAGGAAAAATAAAAATCTTAGGGATTCGGGGAAAAAAGAAGCCGGCAAATTAAAGGCGAAAAAATAAAATGAATCAAAAAAAAGGACAAAAAAAACTATTCCGGTCGAGCCGGAATAGTTAAAAACTACCTTAAAATCTATCTATAATTGTCAAATTGGGTTTGTAATTGGATTGATTTTAGCATCAAATTAAGAATTAATCCACATCGTATTTTAATATTTTTGAAAGAACTTTTTATCTAAATTTTACGATTCAAATTACGTCAAAAACTTTGGTTTATGAGTAATACAGACTGCTGAAAACAAGTTTGTTTATTACTGAAAAACAAATCAGATTAATGCCAAAACAAATAAGAATAGTGGTGAAATTGAATTGGAATCTCTGCTGTTCCTTTGGCAAAAATTCTCGAAAAATGTCTGGAATTACCTCATGCCTTTCGAACATTGGAAGGTTATTTCAAAAAAAAGTGTCATTCGGTTTAATCCAAATGACACTTTCAAAAATAAATTATCATTTTTTTTAATGCCAGATTCCAATAATTGCTCCCATTACGGCATAAAATACCAGGTTATACCCCACGTTGATAAAAAACAATCCCCATGGTTTTCGTTCGTACAATACGTCGTTTAAGCGGCTGGTGGCAATCCAGAATAACGCAATCATCACCCCGGTGCGTATTCCAAAGCCGATGTTCGATTCAGCTCCCAGCAGTGCAGCAATCCCAAAAGCCGCCACAACTGTAGCCACGTAGTTTACACCCATTATTACCGGCATCGGTAAACTGTCATTCCTCATCTCCTCGGCATTGAAGCCATTGAGTTTCAACCACGCTTTCCCCAAAAGTGGTCCGTACCAAATCCAGCCAATAAAAAATGCGCTAAAAGCAGCAACAATAACTGCCAAATAGTTAATGTTTCCCATCATTTCACCAACATTCATAATTTTGAGTTTTAATTAAGACTCGTTTAATATAAGAATATTGGATTCTTTTTTCAATCTTTGTATTGAATTATTTAATTCGACAGACTTTAGATTTTTAGTAGTTGCTGAAAAAAGAACTACACAAAAAACCTATTTTTTAATGAAA
>JBNKOT010000179.1:0-1618 GCA_050294855.1 Draconibacterium sp.
CAGAGCGTGCCTTGGGCGGAAGTGCTTTTGCACAATCCATCAATAAATTGGGGAAAAATGCTCCAACAGTTAACAGTTCAACAAAATTTAAAACGGCGTTTAATACCATTCAAAGTTTAATCGAACAGCAATTAATTGTTGCCGGGCACGACATTTCGTCGGGTGGATTAATTACCACACTTTTAGAAATGTGTTTCAGCAATGTACAAGGTGGAATGAATCTCGATCTTTCGGGAATTGGCGAAGCAGATTTGGCAAAAGTGTTGTTCGCCGAAAATCCAGGAATTATTATTCAGGTGGCCGACGAAGCTGAAGTTAAAAAACAATTAACGGCTGCCGGAGTCGATTTTGTGGCTCTTGGTTCGCCGGTTTCATACCGAAAAGTTAGAGTCAAAAACTTTGAGAACGAGGTAGATTTCGATATCGATACTTTACGCGATTTGTGGTTTAAAACTTCGTATTTGTTGGACCGCAAGCAAAGTGGCGAAGAGAAAGCACTCGAACGTTTTAAAAATTATAAGGATTTTAAACTTCAATACGATTTTAAAGGATTTTCAGGAAAAGCTGCCGATTTGGGAATTGATCTGAACCGCAGAACTGCCTCCGGAGTAAAAGCAGCAATCATTCGCGAAAAAGGTGTAAACGGCGATCGAGAAATGGCCTACGCCATGTACCTCGCAGGAATGGATGTTAAAGACGTGCACATGACCGATTTAATTGCGGGTCGCGAAACACTGGAAGACATCAACATGATTGTTTTTGTTGGTGGATTTTCGAATTCCGACGTGCTGGGTTCTGCAAAAGGTTGGGCAGGAGCTTTTAAATACAACGAAAAAGCGCGGGTTGCGTTGGAGAAATTTTATCGGCGTGAAGATACTCTGAGTCTTGGTGTTTGTAACGGTTGTCAGGTAATGGTGGAGTTGGGATTGGTTTACCCGGAACACGATATGCAGCCAAAAATGTTACACAACGAATCGGGCAAATTCGAATCATCATTTTTAAATGTTGACATTCAGGAAAATTCTTCGGTGATGTTGGGAAATATGGCTGGAATGAAACTTGGGATTTGGGTGGCACACGGCGAAGGTAAATTCTATTTGCCTTTTAACGAGCAGCAATACAATATTCCAATGAAATACAGCAACGATGCTTACCCCGGAAATCCAAACGGTTCGCATTACGCAGCAGCTTCGCTTTGTTCCAACAATGGCCGACATTTGGTAATGATGCCACACCTCGAGCGTGCATTTAAACCCTGGCACTGGCCGTATTATCCGGCAGAAAAGAAAATGGATGAAGTGGCTCCCTGGATTCAGGCTTTTGTAAATGCTAAAAGCTGGATCGAAGAAAATAGAAAATAGATTCGTGATGCTACTTTCAAAGAACCGTTCCTTTCACAATAAAAATAAGGAACGGTTCTTTGTTTTGTTTGTATTAACCTGAGTTCGATTAAAATTAGCGAGCTCAAATTTCAGTAAATGATTGATTTACAATATAAATTTTTGAGACATAGCCCGCTATGCTTTGGCAAACAGTCCTTGAAACTCAATATTTATACGCGATTTGAGCCATTAATTTTATATCGAACTCAGGTTATTAGTTTCTCAGCATCATCTTT
>JBNKOT010000180.1:0-4923 GCA_050294855.1 Draconibacterium sp.
TTATATAACCCGCAATAGGGAACATAATAAAAACAAAAAGCGTAAGACTCCAACTCATGTACAACATAAAAGTGAGCGAAACGATTATCAGAATCGGATTCTTGATCATCATTTCCAGCGAGTTCATAATCGAATTTTCCACCTCAGTAACCTCGCCGGTAATTCGTGCAATAATATCGCCTTTTCGTTCTTCGGAATAAAATCCCAACGGTAGTTTTAGTATCTTTTTATACATCAGAATCCTGATGTCGCGAACAACTCCATTTCTAATAAAGACCAAAATATAATTGGCCAGATAATAAAATCCGGTTTTAAAAAATACGGTAATTATTATAAAAAGACCAACGTAAACCAGTGCTCGTTCGTAACTGTGTTCCTGAATGATTGTACTAATGTAGTAATTGAAATATTCGGTGATCGATGTAAAATCGAGTTTTAATTCAGGTTTTGTTAAAATCAATTCTTTGGTGCTGAATAAAATTTCGAGCGAAGGTTTCATCAGAACAAAAGAAAACGCACCAAAAATTGCACTGAAAATATTAAATATAATGTTCCAGACTAATTTTCCACCGTAGGGAGGAATAAATCGCCGAAGCAGTTTGAGAAAGTCTTTCATTAAAAAAATGTATGGTTAGCTGTCTAAAAAATTCCAGTGTAATTTTGTGGTGTAATTTGTTTTAATTCCTCTTTTACAGAATCTTTAACGTCTAATTCGTTAACAAAATTGTGAATGGCGGCTTTATTAATTACTTCGTTTTTACGGGTAAGATCTTTTAATGCTTCGTATGGATTTGGGAAAAATTCCCGTCGTAAAATGGTTTGAATGGCTTCTGCAACCACTGCCCAGTTGTCTTCCAGATCTTTTTCGATGGCCGATTTATTAATCAGTATTTTGTTTAAGCCTTTTAATGTTGATTTGATGGCGATAAAAGTATGTCCAAACGGAACACCAATAAAACGTGTTACGGTTGAATCGGTTAAATCGCGCTGCAATCGCGAAACCGGTAGTTTTTGTGCCAGTTGTTCAAATCCTGCATTGGCAATTCCGATATTTCCTTCGGAGTTTTCAAAATCGATCGGATTTACTTTGTGTGGCATGGTTGAAGATCCGACTTCGCCTTTTTTTATTTTTTGTTTGAAATAGCCCATCGAAATGTAGGTCCATATATCGCGGTCTAAGTCTAAAATAATATTGTTGATTCGTTTCAAAGCATCAAAAATGGCGCTGTGATTATCGTAATGCGTAATTTGTGTAGTGAACTGCGACCGGTTTAATCCGAGTTTTTCTTTGCAGAAATTATTGGCAAATTCTTCCCAGTTAATCTCGGGGTATGCAACAAAATGTGCATTAAAATTTCCGGTTGCGCCACCAAATTTTGCATCGATAGAAATGGATTTTAACTGAACCAGTTGCACCATAATTCGTTCGATAAATACTTTTATTTCTTTACCAAGTTTGGTTGGCGATGCCGGCTGTCCGTGAGTTTTTGCCAACATCGGAATATCTCTCCACTCTTGAGCCAGTGTCAGTAACTTTTCGATTAAATCCTGAATCAAAGGATAATATTCATTTTCGAGTGCATCCTGAATCGATTTTGGAATCGCAGTGTTATTGGCATCCTGCGAAGTCAAAGCAAAATGAATAAACTCCTTGTATCTTCCTAAACCCAATTTATCGAATTCTTCTTTGATAAAATATTCAACCGCTTTTACATCGTGGTTGGTCACGCTTTCAATTTCTTTGATTCGTTTTGCATCTTCAATCGAAAAATTCTGGTGAATTACACGTAGTTTATCCAATTTATCTTTCGAAATATCTGCTAACTGTGGCAGCGGAATTTCGCAAAGTGCGATAAAATATTCGATTTCGGTCAGCACCCGGTATTTAATCAGTGCGAACTCGCTAAAATATTTCCAAAGATTCTCTACTTTGTTTCCGTATCTTCCGTCAACCGGCGAAATAGCCGTTAATGCATTCAATTCCATTTTCTCAATTTTGTTTGCTTGCAAATTTAACAATTTACGCGGATTTGTTTTTTTTGAAAGAACGATAAGTTGGATTCCTTTAAATATTTCATATTCTTTTCAAACAGACCTAAGATTTTTATTTCTAACTTCGCACTAGACCAACGGTTTAATATCGTTTTTAGCAAAATCGAGATGTTGCGATTGTTGGGAATTTGTATGAATGAAAAAATAGAATCGGTAAAATTATGAGGAGAAATATAATCAGAAATAGTTGGCTCGTTGTTTTTTTGATGTGTGCAAATTTGGTTTTTGCCCAGGAATCGGATAAAAAACTGGTCTATAAACTCAACATCAAACAAGAAATTACAAAAGCTACCTGGCGGCAAACCGATCAGGCTTTTGAAGCTGCCGATTCGTTAAATGCCGATTATTTTCTAATTCATATGAATACATACGGCGGAACGGTTTTGGATGCCGATTCGATTCGGACTCGTATTCTGCAAAGTAAAATTCCGGTTTACGTTTTTATCGATAACAATGCGGCTTCGGCAGGTGCCCTGATTTCGATTGCCTGCGATAGTATATACATGCGACCGGGGGGAAGTATCGGAGCGGCAACAGTTGTGAATCAAACCGGTGAGGCCATGCCCGATAAATACCAGAGTTACATGCGCTCAACCATGCGCTCGACAGCTGAAGCAAAGGGGAAAAAGACCATCGTTTCGGGTAAGGATACAACTTCTCAATGGCGACGAAATCCGCTGATTGCAGAGGCAATGGTTGACGACCGGGTTTTTATTGCAGGCATTTCCGACTCCGGGAAAGTATTAACTTTTACACCTGCAGAAGCAATGGCAAACGGGTATTGTGAAGGACTGGCTGAAAATGTTCCTGAAGTTTTAGAAAAAATTGGTGTAACAGATTATACGATTGTGGAATACGAGCCCTCTTGGATCGAAAAAATAATCGGATTTTTGGTTCATCCGATGGTTTCCGGTCTGTTAATTATGGGAATTATCGGAGGAATTTATTTTGAAATGCAGTCGCCAGGTATCGGATTTCCGTTGGGAATTGCCATTCTTGCGGCCATCGCTTATTTTGCGCCGCTTTATTTAGAAGGACTGGCGGCCAACTGGGAAATTCTTGTTTTTGTTGTCGGGGTAATATTGGTGGCACTCGAAATATTTATAATTCCGGGTTTTGGCATTGCCGGAGTTTTAGGTGTTGTTGCCATTTTTGTTAGTCTGGTTTTGAGCCTGATCGACAATGTTAATTTCGATTTCGAAGGGGTTAAAATCGACGGAGTAGGAGTGGCTGTGATGACCGTTGCAATTGGGATATTTGGAGGTTTTATTATTGCACTTTATCTTGGGAATCGGGTGTTTTCTGCCAATGCAGGTCCTTTTAGAAACATGGCACTAAAAGCCGTACAAAATACCAGCGAAGGATTTGTAAGTATAGAAACGTCGCTTTTGGCATTAAAAGGAAAACAAGGAGTTGCACAAACTTTTCTTCGTCCCGGAGGCAAAGTTTTAATCGACAACGAGGTTTTTGATGCAGTTGCCGAAAACGGTTATATCGAAAAAGGGGAACCAATAATTGTAACAAAAATAGAATCGGCCCAGGTTTATGTCGAAATGGTGTACTAAATTGAAAAATGCTCCTGAATTTCGCCGCTTAATTTTAATGCACTGTTAACTATCATACCAAAATTTTATATCGAATCTGAAATATTCATAACTTGCGCTTGTGTAAAACAGAGCTAAAACTCTTTTATTCTATTTTGAGATGAATACAATGTTTGAATATATCGAAAAATATTTTGCTGAACTTTGGTTTTTGCTGTTGGAAATGGCGCCCTGGCTTCTACTTGGATTAGTATTTGCAGGTTTGCTAAAAGTTTATTTTCCACAAAAACATATCGATAAATACCTCGGGAAATCAAATTTTCGATCGGCGTTAAATGCTTCAATACTTGGCATTCCAATGCCACTTTGTTCGTGCGGTGTAATTCCAACCGGAATTTCGTTTTATAAAAACGGCGCTTCAAAAGGAGCCACCAATTCGTTTTTGATCTCAACCCCACAAACTGGCGTCGATTCTATTTTTGCAACTTATTCGATGTTGGGCTGGCCGTTTGCTGTGCTTCGTCCGATTGTAGCTTTTGTTACTGGTGTTGTTGGAGGTGTACTCACCAATTTATTAATCAAAGAAAAACCGGTTCCTGCTACACCTTCTCCATTTGCAAATTTTTCGATCGATACCGGCGCAATTGGAAAAGCCGAAACTTGCAACGATGACTCCTGTGGCTGTAACGATGATAAAATTGAAGACCACCGACATTCGCTTGTTCGTGCGGCAGATTATGCTTTTATCGAATTGTTGCAAGATATTGCCAAATGGTTGATTATTGGATTTTTAGTGGCTGCGTTAATTTCGGTGGTTCTGCCCGCCGATTTTTTTAGTTCGTTCAAAGGACTTGGATTTCTGGAGATTTTGGTTGTTTTAGCTGCTTCAGTTCCGATTTATATTTGTGCAACCGGTTCGATTCCAATTGCTGCCGTGTTGTTGTTAAAAGGAGTTTCTCCGGGAGCTGCACTTGTTTTTTTAATGGCTGGTCCGGCAACAAATGTTGCAACCATGACCGTTCTCGGAAAAACAATGGGACGAAAATCGCTGATCATATATTTGTCGACTATAATTATTGGTGCGGTGGTTTTTGGTATGCTGACCAATATGCTTATTCCGGCTGATTGGATTTTAACTAAAGTAATGCACATTCATGGCGACGGTTCTGATCACGAAATGCTACCAAAATGGTTGGAGTTTGGTTCCGCTTTTCTTTTGATTTTTTCGATGGTAGGCGGATACTTTTTTCAGAAATATTTGAAAAAACAGAGAATTGCCAAAGTCGAAGGAATTAACGTAAAAGTGGAAGGAATGACATGTTCGCAT
>JBNKOT010000181.1:0-4835 GCA_050294855.1 Draconibacterium sp.
TCATAACTGAATATTTACATTTAAATCTCTACAACTTCTACTCTTCCATTTCTTTTAAAACCTGTTCAACCTGCTCGTTTGTTTTGTGCAATTTTTCTTTACAGATTTTTAAAAGTTCTGAAACACGTTTTACTTTTGCTGCCAGTTCGTCAACATCCAATTCTTCGTTTTCTATTTTTTCCAGAATTTCTTCAATTTCGGTCATCGCCTCGTTGTACGATACTTTTTTAGTTGCCATTCTTCTCCTTTTTTGTGATTTTACTTTTTATTTTTCCGTCAGCAAAGCGGGTTTCTATCACCTCGTTCAATTGCAAATCAGCGATCGATTTTACAATTTCGCTATCTTTCAAAGTTAACGAATATCCCCGTTTTAACACATTTTCGGGATCTAATAATCGCACTGTATTTTCATTGAGGTGAATTTTTTCCAGTTCCCTGAAAATCATTCTTTTTGAACTGCTTGTAATCAAATCTTTGTAATGAAGCAAGGTTGCTTCCTCTTTTAAAAGCGAAGCTCCAACCACACGTTTCAGCTGTCGTTGCTTTTGTTCCATTCTGTTTTTTGTTTCCACAAACCATAACGAAACGGCTGATTCCAGATCGTGCTTCAGGTTATTAAGTTCGTAATTTTTTTTGAATGAAAACTGTGTTATACTTTTTTGTAATCCGGTACTTTTTTTTGTGAGTTGCCTGTTCTTTTCGTTGATAAAATCCGAAACGGAATAATTCAAATTCTCGGCAATCCGTTCCAGTTTATGTTTTTCTTCATCAATGGTATTTCTTGCAAACTGCACGATTTCATTTTCCATCTCCAGAATATGATCGTAAAAGCGTGCTACTCCATTGATTAAAAACTCCGCGACTGCTGTTGGTGTTTTCATTCGTGTATGAGCCACCAAATCAATAATAGTATCGTCTTTTTCGTGTCCGATTCCGGTGATAATTGGCAAGGAAAACTGGGTGATATTAAAGGCCAGATCATAATTATCGAAGCTACTTAAATCGGCTGTGGCGCCACCACCCCGAATAATTACAACCGTGTCAAAAAAATCGTCGTACTGAAAAATTCGTTCCAGCGCATGAATAATTGACGGAACTGTTTCTGCGCCCTGCATGGTTGCTTCAAAAAGTTTAGTGTAATATTTAAAGCCATATTCATTCGCTTCCAGCTGGTTCATAAAATCCTGATAACCGGCGGCGGTAGCTGAAGAAATAATGGCAATTTTTTGCGGCACCAAAGGCAGTTCCAGTTCTTTGTTCATTTCAAAAACACCTTCGCTTTGCAATCGCGCGATAATTTCTTTTCGTTGCAAAGCCATGTCGCCAACCGTGTAAGTAGGATCGATGTCTTTGATGTTTAAACTTAAACCATAGGCAGGATGATATTCTACTGTGGCCTGAACCAAAATTTTTATTCCTTCAGAAAAATGTTGCCCGGTAGACGTTTCGAAATAAGGTTTTAACATTCTGAAAGTGTAGGACCAAATGGTTGCTCTCGAACGCGCAATAATTTCATTTCCTTCTTTTTCGATCAGCTCTAAATAACAGTGCCCGCTTCGGTTTTCCTTTAGTTCGCTCACTTCGGAAACTACCCAAACTGTTGTTGGAAATGCATCCAACAGCACGTCTTTTATCGACTGATTTAACTTCGACAGGGTATATTGTTCCTTCATCAACTAAAAGATTTTATTCAATTTTATGGTTTGAGTGCTCTCGTCGGAACTTAATCTCAGCAGTAAAATTCCGTGTGGCAAATCTGCAATATCAGTAAGAAATATTTTTCGTTGGTTTTGTTTTCGCCAGCTTTTTACCAGCCGTCCTTCCAAAGTACAAATTTCGATATTTATTTCTTCAGAACCCGACCAATTATTCTTTTGAATCACCAAAATATCTTTTAAAGGATTTGGATAAACAAACCACTCGTTATTTATCATTTGTTCCGGCACCGTTTGGTTTACCAGATAAATCAATGCTTTTTGAAAATCAGGAACTCCGAATCCCAGCAACGAATCAGGACTTTCGTATTGACTGGAACTCATTTCCAATGCCAGTTTAACTTCGGCAGCAGTTGCATTTGGCGCGGCCTGCCACAAACATGCAGCCATTCCTGCCATCACCGGCGAAGAAAATGAAGTACCGTTGGCGTATCCTAAATTACCACTGCTTAATTGCAAAAATGTATTCCAGCCAACTCCAGCAACATTGGGTTTTATTTCTCCGGCCGAATTTGGTCCGTAACTGGTAAACGGTGCAGCAAATCCAAATTTATTGGTAGCACCAACGCCAATAACCTTATCGCCATCGGCTGGCGAAATCAAATATTTCCAACTGTTGTTCCCCTCGTTTCCAAGGCTTGAAAACACCAATATTCCGCGAGTAAATGCAATGTTGGCTCCGCGTGTTACCCGGGTTGTTTTCCCATCCATATCGGCATAAGTATGATCGACAGACGAATCATCAAATTCATAATATCCCAACGAAGAATTGATAATATCGACTCCGGCGCTGTCGGCAAATTCGGCCGCAGCTACCCAATTATCTTCTTCAATCAAATTTTCTGATCCTGAATCTTCGGTTCGCAACAACCAATACGATGCTTTTCTACCTGTACCAATTAATTCTCCGGGAACGTTGCCAACCATACACGACAATACACTCATTCCGTGGTAGTGGGTTTGAAAAAAAACGGCACTCGAATCCACAAAATCTTTTGTTCCCAGCACCTGATTATTTGCCCACAGACTATCGAAAGCCTCGTAAATATCGGCATTATAAAAACCGGCATCGAGCACTGCAATTTGTATACCTTCGCCGTTAAAACCCTGATTGTGTAAAAACTGCCCGTTCATTAAACTGGTTTGATAAACCGATGCTCCATACAATGTAGTATCGATTGGCACGTTTTCTGCCCTTTCTGTTTCGTGAAATTTATCGACAGTACTTTTTGTAATTTGACTTGACTTTGTTTGTTGCACTTCGTTCACAAACGGAAATTTCAAGACTTTAGTTTGAAAACTATCCAGCCCGGAATAAACCGTTATTCCGTTTAACCATTTCGATGAATGTATAAATGTTGCTCCTATTGAGATCACCGAATCGATGTAATTCCGATTAACCGGTAAATCCAAAGAATCGATTGGAATATTTTGTTTTATTCTTCGTTCGATTGCCCGTTCAGAAAGATATTGTTCGGGATTCGACAAAGAAAAATCAGTGTCGTTTTTATCGGTAAACGAAATCCAGTAATATCGCTGAGCATTACTATTAATGGATTGAGACAGAAGAAATATTGTAAAAAAAAGGAGTAGTATTTTATTCATATTCGTTTTGCGTTTTTCTTCTGTTTTAGACGAAGCAAATTAACTAAAGTTTGGCAATTATTACCTGTAGATTTTCATTTTATTCATGTATTCCGACGGATCGTCCATAAATTTTTCAGGATCGGTTATGGTGCCTTTTCTTTTTTCTATTTCTTTCATTTTTAAACCGGCAATACTATCACGAACCCCAGGATTTAGCAACTCTCCTTCTTCGTAATTTAGCTGGTAATGAAACACTCCGTTTTGATCGTAAAATTTCCATTCGCCATGACGAAGATTATTTTTGTAATTGGCCTCCATTTCCAGTTTTCCGCTTTGTGTGTGTACCAAACACAATCCATGTCGTTTATCATCTAACATTTTACACTGTAAATACGGATCGCCACTTTTGTAGAAAATCTCGTAATTCCCTTCCTGTTTTCCATTCACCCAATCTGCCTTTTCCATTAATTCGCCGGTTTCGTAATATTTTTTTGAAAGACCATTTTTTATTCCATCCCGAAAATATTCTTCCGCAATTTTTTGATTTTTTGAATAGTAAATCCAGCTGCCTTCCTTTTTCTGATCGATATAATTTCCTTCAGCAACTTTTTTCCCGAGTTCATCAAAAAGCTCGGCGAATGCAGAATCGGAATCTGTTCGATATATAATAATCGCTTTTACTCTCCCTCCCGGATGATATCTCTTCCACTCTCCCACCGGTTTACCGTCTTTAAAATTTCCTTCGTACAACATTTTTCCATTGTCCTGTTTTTTTTGCCAAAGTCCTTGTCGCAAACCATTTGCATTGGTTTGGTTGATTTGTGAAAGCGCAAAAAATGGAAGGAATAATAATATTAATAGTGCAATTCGCATAATTTCGTTTTTTAAAGAACTGCAAAAATACCTATTTATTTTGAGTTGGGTTAATCAATTTCATGGAGTTTAAGGCAGACTTTTGGCTTATTTTTTGTTTTGGGGGTGTTTATTATTCAATAAGCTATAGCCATGAAAAAAAATCATATCATCCTTGCAGTCGTCGGACTAATTTTTTGTTTCGCATTTATCAGTGCAATTTCCATTCAACCAAAAGCTAAAACTTACGAGTATTTGTCGATTATTTACACCTACCCAAACATCCTGATCAGCACAGATACGGTAAATTACGAAACCATTAAAATTAAACGAAGCGAATCGGATGGATATTCCGATTTACGACCGGTTTTTAAAATTGTTCATCGATACGAAGAAAACGGTTGGGAGTTGGTCAATAACAATGCTTTTGCCGGAGAAGAAAACGACCCGTTTCAATCTTATTTTCTTTTCAGAAAAGAAGAAAAATAAAAGCCCCACCATAATGGCAGGGCTATACATTTATTTTTCATTGATTGTATGAATTTATTTTATACGATCAATTAAATATGCTATTCAACCAAAGATTTTAGTAATAAGCGAACCGCAGAAACCGACTCAACTTTATAGTTTGCTGCCGTATTTTTTAATCCAACTTTTATAGTGATGGCCGATTCGGGTAAT
>JBNKOT010000182.1:0-6539 GCA_050294855.1 Draconibacterium sp.
GTTAAAGTCAAAGTTACCACACTGTCGCAACCCGAAACCGATTCGAAAGTTTCGGTATAATCTCCCTCAGTACTTAATGTTTGAGTTCCAAAAACTAAAGGTAAGTCATTCTCACAAACCGATTCTGAAACAGTTTCGGTATAAGTAAGATTTACGGTTAAAGTTAATTCAACCACGCTGTCGCAACCGGAAATACTTTGGAAAGTTTGAGTATAAATTCCTCCCGATGTTAATGTTTGTGTTCCAAAAACAAAAGGCAACTCGCTATCGCAAATCGTTTCTGCTTCGGTTTCGGCGTAAGTTGGATTAACCGTTAAAGTTAAAACAACGGTACTGTCGCAACCCAGAACCGATTGGAAGGTTTCGGTAAAATCTCCGGCGGTTGTGATTGATTGCGTTCCAAATTCAAAAGGCAATTCGCTCTCACAAATTGTTTCCGAATCGGTAGTTGAATAGGTTGGATTGATTGTTAAAGTCAAAGTTACCACACTGTCGCAACCCGAAACCGATTCGAAAGTTTCGGTATAATCTCCCTCAGTACTTAATGTTTGAGTTCCAAAAACAAATGGTAAATCGTTCACACAAATCTCTTCGGTTACTGATTCGCTGAGTTGATCATTCACCATTAAAGTCAGGTTAACCACACTGTCGCATCCCAATGTTGATTGAAATGTTTCGGTGTAATCACCCGCAGTTAACAGTGTTTGTGTTCCAAAAGTAAAAGGCAAATCAGAGTCACAAATTGTTTTGGTTTTGGTTTGATCGTAAACCGGATTAACTGTTAAAGTCAGGGTAACGGTACTATCGCAATTATCAACTGTTTTAAACACTTCGGTAAACTCGCCCGAGGCAGTTAAACTTTGTGATCCAAAAACATAGGGCAACTCTGATGCACAAATGGTTTCGGTGGTTATTTTTGTGTAAACCGGATTAACCGTTAAAGTCAGGGTAACAGTACTATCGCAGTTATCAATTGATGTAAACACTTCGGTAAATTCGCCCGAGGCAGTTAAACTTTGTGTTCCAAAATTATAGGGCAACTCCGAAGCACAAATGGTTTCTGCTTTTGTTTTGTCGTATACCGGATTAACCGTTAAAGTCAAAGTAACAGTACTATCGCAACCATTAACAGAAGGAAATATTTCGGTATAATTTCCTGCTGCGACAAGTGTTTGTGTTCCAAAAGTGTAAGGCAATTCGCTTGCACAAATTTCATCGTTACTGCTGACATCAAAACTCGGATAAATCGTGATTCCACCAACAATTGTCGAACTCGCCGACTTTGCACTGTCGGTATGCGTAACAATAGCAGAAACCACATAATTCCCGGCCAGATCGTAACTGTGCAACGGATTCATTTCTGATGATGTTTCTCCATCGCCAAAATCCCATTCGATTACATCAGCATCGATAATTTCGGCATAAAAATTAACGGTACTATTTACACAAACCGATGAATCGGCAGCCGATAATTTAACAAATGGCTGAACTGCTTTGGTGTACGTTTGACTTACTGCAGCACTCCAATTCCCTTGTTCATCAATAAACTGGAAACTGGCAAGGTGTTCGCCCGAAGGAAAATTGGAAACATCTATTAATTCGTCGAGTAGTAGTGATTTTATTGGAGTGGTTAACATTACATCGTTCGATGCGCTAATATTCTCATCGGCCCAATAACGGTAGCCCACAATTTTATTATCGGCAGCTAATACCACATCGTCGAAATAACTAAAGAATTTTGTAAGCGCTGAACTCCAGCTTCCACTTTTATCTTTGAAACGATAAGAAATACTATGAAGTCCTTCGCCCAAAGCTTTTATGTCAACCGATTCGTTGAGCGCCAAAACTTCAGTTTCGGTATTTGTTCTTACCACCGAAGTACTTTTGTCGCCATCGAACCAATATTCTAACGTTGTTATTTCGCGCATCGCGTTTGCATCCTGTGCCGGATTAATTGAAAACATTTTTGAGACTACGGAACTCCAATTCCCGGCTTCATCCTGAAAACGGTAACTCACAAAATGCAAACTCTGGCCAAGCCCCGAAACATCGATATTCTCATCTAAAACAAAATTTTCGGTCGATTCAATTACCTCTTTTACAGCCGAGCTGTTATCTCCGTTGAACCAATATTCCAAGGCTGTAATTTTATGCAATGTCGGAGTTTCAAGTTCAGGATAATTAGAGAAGAATTTTGAATAAACTGAACTCCATTCTCCTGTTTCATCTTGAAACCGATAGTTTACAAAATGCAAACCAATATCAAGTGCCGAAATGTCTAAAGTTTCGTCTATCGAAAAATCCTGTGTTGCCGCAATTGTTTCTTTTTGAACACTTGAATAATCGTTGTTGTACCAATATTCAAATGCAGTTATTTTATGCATTTCTACAACATCATCTTTTACAATGGTCGAAAAGAACCATGAACTTACAGGGCTCCATTTCCCGGCTTCGTCCTGAAAACGAGAGTTTACAACATGAATGCCAGTGGAAAGTCCCGAAACATCGAGCATTTCGTTTACATCTAAACTGCTGGCTGCGGTAACATCGTTCTGTACAACATTGGAATAATCGTTGTCGTACCAATATTCCAAACTTACAATTTTGTGCAATGCAACATCGGAGTAAATATTTTTTGTAAAAAACTTTGTTTGTATTGAACTCCAAATATTACGATCGTCCTTAAACCTGTACGTAAATGTATGCAATCCATCGATTAGCGAACCAACATCCAATAGTTCGGAAATAAGCAAATCATCACCTGGTCCAACAGCTTGTTTGGTTGCATTTGCGTAATCGTTATCGTACCAATATTCGAGTTCTATTACATCGTGAATGGTAGGTGTACCTGAATTAATGTATTTGGTAAAAAATTTAGATTGTGTCGAACTCCAAATATTACGGTCGTCTTTAAATCGATAGGTGATTGTATGTAATCCATTGATAAGCGAACCAACATCAAGCAATTCGGAAATTACCAGATCGGTGCCAGGGCCAACCGGCAGATTTGTTGCGTTTACATAATCGTTATCGTACCAATATTGCAAGTCAGTAACATCATGAACTGTTGGTACCCCGGATCCCGAATAATAAGTAAAAAACTTACTTAATACCGGCCCCCAAATGCCGCGGTTGTCTTTAAACCGGTATGTTACTGTATGCAGCCCATAAATCAAACCCGACACGTCAATCATACTGTTGAGTGTTAGATTAGTTGTAGGACCAACATCTGTTGTAACTACCGTACTGTACTGCCCATCAAACCAATATTCGGCCTGCGTTACGTTGTTTTGCGCCGACAATAACACGGGTGATAACAGCCAGATTAATATGTTGATATATCTTCTCATATTCAATATTTTTAATTTGAATTTCGTTGATTGATATACCTATCTTTCCTGTGCTTGAACATTAATGTTCACTCCAAGTTCGTCGTTTGTAGCTTCGGTTGCAATTGTTGCTGTGTTAATGTGTGGATAATATGGAATTGCATTTTCTTTATACGGAATTGTCGTTCCGTAAATTCCTGCGTTTGTGCCATCACTTGCTGCCCCAATAATTGAGACTCCTGTATTTGCGTCGTCGTCGGTTCCGGTTCCTGACGTATTTAAATGATAGTCGTTATTGTATGAGAATGTGTAGTTATTAGTGGTAATGGTAGTATACACATTATCAGGACCAATGTTGATTAAATTAGCGCTTCCTCCATTAGAACCTAATTCGTTATATGGTAAAACTTCTGCAAAAAGGTTATTATTAAATGTACAGCTCACTGTATTCGCATCCAAATATCCAACATAAGAAAATACGTTACTAGAAAATGTACACGAAACCGATCCTCGAATAACACTTCTGTTCGAATAATTGACCGGAATAAAAAGATTAAAACTTGAGTGCGAAAATTGAGAATTATAGAAATTAGAAACAGTTCCAAAAATCATTGACTTTTCAACAGAACAATTTGCACCGTTCTTGGCATCAATAGAACTGGTTACACACTCAATCAGATTAAAATTTAAATTTGGATTATCAGTTGTTGCACTGCGTAGATATAAGGGACCAATAATCCGACATCGCTTCATCATTATATTTGTAGCCTCATCAGAAGCACTGCCAAAATATATACTCGATGTAAAGCAAATTCCTTCGAAAGAACTATTATCACAATTTCCGGTAAAGGTTAATGCCGATGTAATCCGCGATTGCATTGTTGCTCCGGTTGCTGCCGGATAATGTCCATGACCAACCCAATGTAAAGATTTGTCAATAACGGCATTTGTTAGATTAAAACCTCCGCCAGGAATATAAAGCGTATCGCTGGCAACTGCGTTGGTTATTGCATCGTTTATATTGGAATAAACTTCGGTTTTAGCCCCATTTTGAACCACAAATTGCGATTGTGCCCAACTGAACAGGCCGAAAAATAAAAATGGAAGTATAATTAATTTTTTCATGATATTTATTTTTAATGATTTTTAGTTATAGATGTAGCTTATATAGGCAAAACACTATTTCTCTTGTGCTGCCACAGTTATTTTTACACCTAAATTTCCGTTAACTGCTTCGTTGTCGATATCAACCAAACGGATGTGAGGATTGTAAGGAACAGCTCCTTCTTTATACGGCATTGATGTTCCGTAAATACCTGGATTTGTTCCATCGGTAGCAGTTCCAATAATTGTAATTCCTGTAATTCCATCTTCATTAGTTCCGGTGGCGGAAGGATCAAGATGGTAATTGTTTTCGTAAGCGAATGAATAAATATTTGGAGAAAAGGTTTTCGTAATATAAAATGGACTGGGCGTAATATTTGTCAAATTATTACTTCCGGTAAAATTAGAGGTTGTTGGATTGTATGGTAAGGCTCCTACAAACAAATTGTTTTGAAAATTACAGTTCGAAGAATAATATAAACCGTAGTTGTAGGCAAATACATTGTTTATGAATTGACAATTGTCGCAATAACGTAGCACGTAATTGTTATAATCTCTGGTATTAAAAGTGTTGTGGTTAAAACGGCAGCGGTAGAAATTATTTATTGTGCCAAAAAGCAAGTTCTTTTCGAAGCTGCAATTTGTGCCATATCTACCATCTATAGCACCAATAACCGATTCGGTAAGCTGAAATCCAAGATCGGGATTTCCATTGCTGATATCGGTGGTAGATCTTAAATAAAGTGTAGAACCTACCCGGCAACGTTTCATGATGATTCCTGTGGCTTCGTTATCGTCAGAGCCAAACTGTAATGAGGATTGGAAAAAAATACCTTCAAAAGTACTGCCATCGCAATCGCCGTTAAATGTTAACCAATTCGTAATCAAAGAATATCCGGTTGCCGAAGTTGAGTCGGGGTAATGCCCAACACCGCGCCAATGAAGTATTTTTTCGATTGGATTGGGTGCAGTGAATCCACCTCCCGGCAAATAAATCGTATCTCCGGCAACCGCAGCATCGTATGCATCGCTTAAATTATCGAAAGCTTGTGCTGTAACATTTTGTACAACAAATTGCTTTTGCCCAAATGCAAAAGCACACAAAAATAGCAATGGTAAAAAGGTAATTTTTTTCATAATTATAGTTTTAAAGTGTTGATTTTTTCATTGAGAATAAATTGCCCCATCCTGCAGGCAAAATCAGGTTTTATCTCATCAATTTAGTGATTAAAAGTAGCTTGAATTTTGGGGAAAGGGGAAGAAATAAACAAGCGTTCAACGATCAGTATATCCTGGTCAACCAACCGTGGTTTAGAGGAAACCAATCGTTAAATAATTTGGGGGGAAATTAGAAAAAATTGGTTTTTATTACTCGAAAGTTTTATGCGAAAGAATCCTGTTTTGCACATATTTTCTGCGGTCTCGGGCAATATCGAGCTGTATTTCGTTCGCTACTTTTAAGGTTTTGGTATTGTACGATAACACCTGATCCATGTTGATAAGAATTGATTTATGAATGCGCAAAAACGGAAAATCGGAAAGTTCGGTTTCCCAATAACCCAAATGTTTCGAACTCATTATTTCTTTAGTTTGACTTTGTTTATTCAAATAATAAACGATTGAATATTCTTTTTCTGCCCTCAAATACAAAATTTGGTTGGTGGGAATAAACACCGTTTCGTGCTGGCCTTTAATAGCAATTTGCCGGTTTCTGAACGCTCTTACCGTTCTGTAAAGCTGATCGATTTCCTGCTTTTTGAGAAACCTGGCTCTGGCCTTTGTAATTGCTTTTATCAACTCGTCTTTATCGATGGGTTTTGTCAGATAATCGATTGCACTGTATTTAAAAGCTTTAATTGCATATTGATTGTAAGAAGTAACAAAAATAATTTGTAACTGCTCGAATGGCCAGGCTTTTAACATTTCGAAAGCATCAAAATCGTCGTTAAACTGAATGTCTAAAAACAACAAATCGAAATCGAGTCCGGGAAGTTTTTGCAAGGCTTCTTTTCCCGACCGAAACACTTCTACCACTTGAACATCGGAGGCATATTCGCTTAACAAACTTTGTAAATTTAAAATGGCGAATTGTTCATCTTCTACTAT
>JBNKOT010000183.1:0-6430 GCA_050294855.1 Draconibacterium sp.
AAGCATTTTAACTTTTTCTTCAGAAACGTCTCCTAAAATCCGAATCCCCAAACCCGGTCCTGGAAATGGATGACGGCCTAAAAGTTCTTTTTTTATGTTTAATGCGGCACCAACTCGACGTACTTCGTCTTTAAAAAGCAAGCGTAGTGGTTCAACAATTTTTAGTTTCATTTTTTCGGGTAATCCACCAACATTGTGGTGCGATTTTATGGTGGCAGATGGTCCGTTTACCGAAACCGATTCTATTACATCGGGGTAAATTGTGCCTTGTGCCAGCCATTTTACATCCTGAATTTTGTGTGCTTCCACATCAAAAACTTCAATAAAATTACGTCCGATTACTTTGCGTTTTTGTTCCGGATCTTTTATACCTTCCAACTGATTCCAGAATTGTTTTTTTGCATCGATTCCCAGTACGTTTAATCCCATATTTTCGTAGGAATTTAGTACGTCTTCAAATTCATTTTTACGTAAAAGTCCGTTATCAACAAAAATGCAGGTGAGGTTTTTTCCAATTGCTCTGTTCAGTAAAACTCCGGCAACTGTAGAATCAACACCTCCCGATAAACCAAGCACAACTTTGTCGTCGCCCAATTTTTCCTTTAACATTTTTACGGTCGTTTCTACAAAAGAATCGGGTGTCCAGTTTTGTGTGCATTCACAAATGTTGGATACAAAATTGGTTAGCAATTGTTTGCCTTCGGTTGTATGATAAACCTCGGGGTGAAATTGAATCGCCCAGGTTTTTTCGTCGTCTATTTTATACGCAGCAAAATTAACATCTTCGGTAGATGCAATTACTTTATAATTCTTAGGAAGTTTCACTATTGTATCTCCATGCGACATCCAAACTTGTGTGTGCAAACTCACATCCTTAAACAACTCGCTGTCGTGATCGATAAATCCCAAATTTGCACGCCCATATTCACGGGTATTCGAAGGTGCAACCTCACCACCAAAAAAGTGAGCCAGATATTGTGCACCATAACAAACACCCAAAACCGGAATTTTCCCTTTTATTTCTGAAAGATCGGGTATTGGAGCGTTTTTGTCGCGCACAGAATACGGACTTCCCGAAAGTACAACGCCTTTTACCGATTCGTCGATTTGTGGAAAATGATTGAAAGGATGAATTTCGCAATACACATTTAATTCACGAATCTTTCGTCCGATCAGCTGTGTATACTGCGACCCAAAATCTAGGATTAATATTTTTTCCTGCATGAAAATTTATTTTTTGCTGTTGTTTCTTCTAAAAAAACAAATGTAAAAATTAGACTTCAAAAGTTATTAGTTTGTTCATTAAAAAGGACAGCTTGTTAACATCAAATACATTTAACTCCTGATTTATAAAATTATTCCTAAATAAAATCGTTTCGAAATAGTGGTTGGTCAATAATTATTAAATTTGAACGAATTTTTAATTTCAGGCTTAATGAAGTTTTTTCGCTATTTATTTTTGCTCTCATTTTTGATCAGTGCAATTAGCATCGTCAACGCACAAAATATTAAGGTAAACCAGGTAGTTGTAATAAAAGGGGAGAAGTTTGTGTTGCATCAGGTTCGAACTGGTGAAACTATTTTTTCGATCTCGCGCGACTATAAAATCGATCGCTCTGTTTTACTCGAAAATAATCCAAAAATTGCTGAAGGATTAAATATTGGCGATATTTTAAAAATTCCATATCGCGAAGATGTAGTTATTTCGGGAGCACCTATTTATAAAAAAGGCGATCCAACTCGTTTCGAGAGCTACAAGATTACATCGCGTCGGGCCACACCTTATTTTATTGCCAAAGAAAATGGAATTACGGTTGAAGAATTGTATGCTTATAATCCAACCGTTAAGAAATTCAAAAAAAATAAAACCGTTCGGATTCCGGTGTGGGAGGAAGTGAAAGAAAAAACAGATGCTGAAAATCAACTCAAAGAAACCGCTAACGAAATGATTGAACACACGGTTGTTTCCGGCGAAACTGTTTATTCAATTTCAAAAAGATATGGTATTTCCGAAAGCGAAATTCTTTTTAATAATCCATCGGCAAAATCCTTAAAAGCCGGCTCAAAACTGTACATTCCAAAAGCGGTTACAGAAATTTCGGAAACGCCGGATGAACCAGAAGTAAATGCAACAAAAAATTATTTTGAACACATTATTGAGTCTGGCGAAACTTTGTGGGGAACTTCCCGAAAATATAAGGTTTCCGAAGAGGAATTAAAACAACTCAATCCGGTACTTCATTCAAGTTTTCAGGCGGGAGTTGTGATTAAAATTCCGGTAAAAACGGAAGTGGAAACCACACAAGCAAAACCGGTTAACGACGATGCTTTTATCAAACATCATGTCGAGCGCGGAGAAACTTTATACGGTCTCGGAGATAAGTATCATTTGTACATCGATCAAATAAAAAAGTACAATCCGGTGCTCGAATCGCGTAATCTTGTTGCCGGCGAAACCATTCTCATTCCTAAAAAAAGAGAAATAATCAGAGCCCGGCAGGAGGAAGAAAGTATCGCCGATTCCATTCAAATGGCCGAATCGTTTTACGAAGTGCGGGTGCCGGTTAAAATTCCGGAGTCGTGCAAGCCCGATGAAAGTGGAACATATTTGAACGATGTTTATGAAATTGCTTTGTTTCTGCCGTTGTACCTGGAAGCCAACGATACGTTGAACCGCGAATATGAATTACAGGAACTTGCCGATTCGTTGGCGGCGCTTGAGGTTGATACCAAAAAGTTAAACGAAATTATAGTAGAAATCAGTCAGGATACAACCATCGAAAAAGAGGAAGGCAAAGAAATTTTTAAACGGTTTTACAGCAACAGCGAAAGTTTGGTTCAGTTTTATGAAGGTGTTTTGCTGGCGATTGACTCTATGCAGAACCTCGGAATGCAAATAAAACTTAATGTGTATGATACTGAACGTAATGGTGATTCGATTCGTGAAATAATTTCGAAGCCTGAGTTTCTTGAAACCGATTTAATTATTGGACCTGTTTATCAGGATGTACAAATAGAAGTGGCACAAATTGCGGCAAAAAACCGAATTCCGATTATTTCTCCTTTAATGTCTGAATCTAATATTGTTGCTTCGAATCCATCTTTTTACCAGCTGATTCCTTCGCGCGATTATATTGCAGAAAAAACAGCTGAAATGGTAGGAGAGGAGTTTTACGACAGCAACTTTATTATTTTAAAAATGGGCGATTACACAAGAACGAAAGAAGGCAATTTCGTTCAGTTATTAAAAGAAAAATTGTTTAACTCGGGTTACCTTACTAACCAGGATGGCGTACGTTTTACGGAATACGATTTAAAAGCTGAAGGGCCGTTTGGTCTGCGAAGTATAATGTCGAAACACAAAGAAAATGTGGTTTATATTCCGGCTAAAAGCGAAGGCGATATCAGTGTGGCAGTTTCAAATCTCAATAATCTTTCCGACGATTTTGCGATAACTCTGATTGGTTCAAACCGATTTACCAATTTTAAAAGTATAAATGTAGAACAATATCATAACCTGAAACTTCGATACATTGCTCCTTATTGGCTCGATTATAAAAATCAGTTTGTGATAAATATTATTGAGATGTTTAAAGCAAATTTTGGTACAGAACCCAGTAGCACAGGCGTTCAGGGATTCGATGCAGCCTATTTTTTCTTGAATGCATTTAAAGCTTATGGAAAAGAATTTGAAACCTGTCTACCGTTTTTACACGTCGATTTATTGCAGGGAACGTATCATTTCGAAAAGGTTTCGCAGTTTGGCGGATACATGAATCAGGGAGTTTCAGTAATTTCTTACGGCCGGAATTACAAAGTCTACCGAAACCGAATAAAAGGTCAGCCATTAATTATTGCCGAAAATTAGTGGTGATAAAAAAGAACCGTTCTCTTTTAAAAGAACGGTTCTTTTTTTTATACTTCAAATTCTTTAATCGTCTTCTTAATAATTTCGATTGCTTCCATCATTTCTGCCTCTGTAATGACCAGTGGCGGAGTAAACCGAATAATATGCTCGTGAGTTGGTTTGGCAATCAATCCGTTTTCTTTTAAAGCCAAACAAACATCCCAGGCTGTTTTTCCGTTGGTTGGTTTAATTGCAACCGCATTTAACAAACCTTTTCCACGCACAATTTCGATCAACGGAGAATTAATTGCCTTCATTTCCCTGCGGAAAATTTCTCCCATTTTTGCTGAGTTCTCCACCAATTTTTCGTCCAGAATCACATCGATGGCAGCCATGGCAACTTTCCCGGCAATCGGGTTTCCACCATAAGTACTTCCATGTTCGCCGGGTTTAATGGTCAGCATAATTTCATCGTCGGCTAAAACACACGAAACCGGGTAAAGACCTCCCGAAACAGCTTTTCCTAAAACCAAAATATCCGGACGTACGTTTTCGTGGTCGCAAGCCAGCATTTTACCAGTTCTTGCCAAACCGGTCTGAACTTCGTCGGCGACAAACAGCACATTATTATTTTTGCAAAGTTCGGCCGCTTTTTTCAGGTAACCATCTTCAGGAATATAAACTCCTGCTTCGGCCTGAATGGGTTCAACCAAAAAACCTGCTACATTCGGATCTTGTAATTCTTTTTCCAAACGTTCGAGATCGTTGTAGGGAATATTTACAAATCCCGGTGTGTACGGACCGTAATGATTGTAGGCGTCAGGATCCGACGACATCGAAATAATGGTGATGGTTCGTCCATGGAAATTACCATCGCAAACCACAATTTTTGCTTTGTCGGCAGGAATTCCTTTTACTTTGTAGGCCCATTTCCGAATCAGTTTTAGAGCGGTTTCATCGGCTTCGGCGCCAGAATTCATGGGGAGCATTTTATCGTAACCAAATAATTTGGTCATGTATTCTTCCCATTCGCCCAAAACATTGTTGTAAAATGCCCGCGAAGTTAATGCCAGTACACTTGCCTGATTGATGAGCGCCTTCAGAATTTTTGGGTGACCGTGTCCTTGATTTACTGCAGAATAGGCAGCCAGAAAATCGAAATATTTTTTACCGTCAACATCCCACACAAAAACACCTTCGCCTTTTGCCAATACAACCGGCAGCGGATGATAGTTGTGTGCGCCAAATTTGTCTTCTTTGGCCATGTAATCTTTGGTTGTCAGTTTTGTCATTTTTACTTTTTTTAATTTGTACAGAATTACAATATTCAAAATGATTTTCAAAAAAAGAATGCGTGTTAAAAAGCAGTGAGAATCGTCAGGTTTTTAGCGAATTATTTTTGGCTGAATTTTTTGAGAGTTTCGAATTTCATCGTTCTACTTTAAGCTGTGTCTTCTCACGACACCTGTGTTTCAGCCAATTCCAAAATGAAAGACAGTGAAAGTGGTAAACTGTAAAATTGAATTACGACCCTTTACTTTTGCCTTTCGTTCTCCACTTCCTAACTTCTGTCTTTCTACTTCTCTATTTCCAGAAACGCGAAATAAGAACTTCGCATGCAATAAAAAACAAGGCCAGCAAAATACACCACTTCCAGAGCTGTTTCCCATTTTGCAATTCATCAAAGATTTCAGAAAAATTGCTTTCAATATTTTTTACAATCGATGCATTTTTCAGAGAAAGCGATTCGAGTTTATCTTCCAGTTCCTGGCTGTTGTAGTAGCGCAGGTCCGATTCTTTACGATCGTAATTAAAGGCAAGTGCAGCAAGGGTAGTATTGTCGTTTTTAACCAGGTAATGTCCTGCAGTTTTTATCTGATCGACAAAATTGAGACGTACGCCACGATTCGAATTATTCTTTTCGGGAATGAATTTTTCGCCGGTGTCTTTTTGTTCAATTTCTATGGTCGAATTAAAGTCGGTATTTTTGTTTTTTGGAAGATCGTAAAACGTGTTTCTCCCTACTGTAACTGCAATCTCCTGTTTTGGCAAACTGCTTAAAACAATGTTGTAAATGGTTGGAACAAAAAGAATATCGCGGGCAAACGATTCATTTTTTTTCTCGAGCGGAAAACTAAAAACCCACAATTTCCCAAGTTCGTAATTCATCTGCGAAAGTGCTTTTTCGTTGTTCTGAAACCAAAGCAAATTTGTTTCTGACGAACGTGTATTTTCTTCGAATTTAAAATGCCCGACTATTTCCGGAAATATGGCGTTGGTTTCTATTTTGCGGAATACATCTTTAAAAAATGTATTCTCGAAATCAACACCCGATATTTTTTGTTTGGTGGTGTCGCGACCAATAATTTGGTTGGCAGCGAAAGCAGCCAATAAAGTATTGTTGATTTTCGGATTATTTCTGTTTCCCGGGAACAGTACCACCGAAGTTCCGTTTTCGACGGCGTTTTTTAATTCGTTTAAAAAACCACTCGAAAAATTTTCCTGATTAATTAAGAATATGGTGTTGTAATCGGCTAATTTACTTACTTGCAGGCTGTTGATGTTCATTTTGTCGAGATGAAC
>JBNKOT010000184.1:0-2926 GCA_050294855.1 Draconibacterium sp.
TGTCTTCGGGCAGGTTTGGTTCAAAAGATGCTTCAACAGCCAGTTCGTCGCAACGTTCGTTCAAAGGATTGTTGGCATGTCCTTTCACCCACACAAATTTCACCAGATGTTTTTTGTAAATCTCCAAAAATCGCATCCAGAGGTCGGCATTTTTTTTGCCTTTAAAACGTTTTTTTACCCAGTTAAAAACCCAGCCTTTTGTAACCGAGTCGGCCACGTATTTCGAGTCGGTGTAAATGGTAACATCGCAGCCTTCTATTTTTAAGGTTTCCAGCGCAACAATTACTGCGAGCAATTCCATCCGGTTGTTGGTGGTGTGCAAATATCCCTGCGACATTTCCTTACGGTGTTCGCCCGAAAGTAAAACGATTCCGTAACCACCTTTGCCGGGATTTCCGCGTGCTGCACCATCAGTGTAAATTGTAATTTTTGGTCGGGCCATATTTTAGTAAAAAGTAGTAGTACAAAGTAGGGAGTAAAAAATCATATAAACAAACATTGGAATAACAGACCTAATGCTCAATACCAAAAAATTTCAAATCTGTTAAAGCAAAAAACCCCGACAGATTCTGACGAGGTTTTTATTATTATGGATTTAAAATTATCTTCTGATTTCCATTT
Organism: Draconibacterium sp.; assembly: GCA_050294855.1. Lineage (GTDB taxonomy): Bacteria > Bacteroidota > Bacteroidia > Bacteroidales > Prolixibacteraceae > Draconibacterium. The sequence goes on from JBNKOT010000184.1 coordinate 622, forward strand.
CGTCGATCAGGTTTTGCGCTCCAGCATAAACATCGATTACCCAAAGTACAAAACGAATATCGACATTAATACAACGTTGCAAGTCGTCTTCAAAATCGAGATCGCCACTCATGGCTTCCCAGTTTCCGTCGAAAGCAATTCCAATTAATTCGCCGCTTCCGTTAATTACCGGACTACCCGAATTTCCTCCGGTAATATCGTTATCGGTAATAAAACAAGCATGTAAGGAACCATCGGCATCGGCATACTGATCGTAGTCTTTTGCAAGCAATAATTCTTTCATTCTTGCCGGAACATCAAATTCGTAATCTCCTGGAATTTCTTTTTCGAGGTATCCTTTTGTGGTTGTATAATACTTGTAAGTAACACCGTCGCGAGGATCGTAATCTTTTACTTTTCCGTAGCTTAAGCGCATGGTAGAGTTGGCATCGGGATAGAATTTTTTGCCAGGATTCATTTCCATTAATCCGGCAACAAACAATCTTCTGCCTTTTGCTAATTCTTGTCCACCTGCAGCTTGTTCTTTCGAAATGTCGCGATATTTACCAATAATGTCGATCGCAGCCTGAAAAGCCATATCTTTTTGTAAGGCTTTTAGAGTTGGGTTTTCCAGGAATTCTGAAAGCTCATCCTGATTGGCAAATATTGTTTTTTTGAACATTTTGGCTACGTACTTAGCATAGTCGCCTTTGTATTTTTTCTGAATTTCATTATATATTTCAGGATAATAAGCCGGCGAATTATTATCAGCATAAATTTTTAATAAAGCAGCTACAATTTTTTCATCGGTTGCAGCACTGTAATCTTTAAAATATCCTTCCGACGCTTTTTTTAAACCTTCGGCAACTTTGGCAATTTTTTCTTTGTTTTCGTCTGGTTTTTGGAGCAAATCATACAATGGTTTTGCACGATTGGCAAACAAGAAAATTTCGGGTCCCATTATCAGCGACTCTACCATGTACGAAGTTGCTTTGCTGGCATCGGTATTTTTATAATTTTCTTCGATTAAAGGTAGTGCTTGGCCATATTTCTCTTTTCTGCTTTCATCTGCATTAACCCAAGCAGTAAATTCATCTTCCAGCTCTTTTTTCTGCGCAATAATATTTAATTTGGTGAGTGCCTCGTTTTGTCCGATTGCATTTTTGTAATAGTTAGCACTGCGCGCATGTTTCGATGCATACTGGATTTTTGCTTTTTGGCTGCTTGCCATATAACCGGCAATAATATCCAGTTTTTTCTCGCGAGCTTCGATGCGTGCTGTGTTTGTTACTTTCATAGTATAGTCGATACCAAACGAAGTTTTATAACGATTGGTGCTTCCCGGATAACCAAAAACCATTGCAAAATCGCCTTCTTCAACTCCCTTTAAAGAGATGGGTAAAAATTGTTTTGGCTGATAAGGAACGTTGTCTTCCGAGTAAGATGCAGGTTTTCCGTCGGGTCCGCAATAAATACGAAACATCGAAAAATCGTTGGTATGACGAGGCCACATCCAATTGTCGGTGTCGCCGCCAAATTTACCAAGCGCTTGTGGTGGAGCACCAACCAAACGAATGTCTTTGAACGTTTCGGTTACAAAAAGAAAGTACTGATTTGAATTAAAAAAGTCGCGAACATATACTTCGTAATGGGTGTCGCCTTTGGCTTCATCAATCAATTCTTTTTGAACTTTGCCAATAATTTCTCCTCTTTCAGCTTCTGTCATTTCCGGAGTAACATCGGCTAAAACTTTGTTGGTTACGTCATCAACGCGAACCAAAAAAGTTACAGTTTTTCCCGGATTCGGAAGTTCTTCTTCTTTCGACATGGCCCAAAAACCATCTTGTAAATAATCGTGTTCAACACTCGAATGCCGCTGGATTTCGCCAAAACCACAGTGATGGTTGGTGAGTAATAATCCGTCTTTCGAAATTACTTCAGCAGTACAAGAACCACGGTCTAAAGCAACAATTGCATCTTTCATGCTCGAATTGTTAATGCTGTAAATGTCTTCAGCACTCAATTTTAATCCGGCTTTTTGCATCGCTGTAATGTTCAGCTTATGAATCAAAGAAGGAAGCCACATTCCTTCATCAGCTACTGCAGATCCGTAAATAAATACGGTAAACAGCAGTAGTAATTTAAATTTTCTCATTCTATTTTTCTTAACGTATTTTACATAGAAACGCCAAATATAACTTTTCCGTTTTCTTTTAAATGTGATTTATGTCTTTTTTAACAACATCACGACAGGCGAAAACAACAAAATTGAAAGAAAGATTATATCGGCTCAGGTTTATTTTAATGATTAATAGGTATAACAACT
>JBNKOT010000185.1:0-1616 GCA_050294855.1 Draconibacterium sp.
GATTTTGATTATCGTTTCTTATCAACTTGTGAAATATTTTTTGAAAAAATTGAAGTTTGACCAGTAGAAAAGTGCTTTTTATTTTTAAAGCCGATTGTAAAAAGCAGTGCTTATGAAGTTATCGGTATTAACAGAAAACCAGGCCGGAGGAAAATTTCTTGCCGAACACGGACTTTCATACCTCCTCGAAATCGATGAGCAACAAATACTTTTCGACACCGGTCATTCCAATGTCTTTTTGAAAAATGCCTCTCGACTTGGAATCGACATCAATAAAAACGTACAAACGGTTGTGTTAAGTCACGGACATTGGGACCACGGAGACGGCTTACAATTCATTCAAGATAAAATACTGATTACACATCCCGATTCTTTTCAGGAACGATTCAGAAAAGCCAACCACTCTACTGTTGGATTATCCATTTCAAAAGATGAAATAGAAACCAGATTTAAATTAATAGAAACAAAACAAGCTTACCAGGTCACAAAAAATTTGATTTATCTTGGCGAAATTTCGCGCAAGAATAATTTTGAAAGTCAAACCACTTCATTTGTTTTAAAAAATGGTGAAGACGATTTTGTTAACGACGATTCAGCGCTGATTGCAATTATTGAAAACGAATTGGTGGTTATTACCGGATGCTCGCATTCAGGCATTTGCAACATTTGTGAGCAGGCGAAAAGAGTCACAGGAATTTCAAAAATAAAAGCAGTCATTGGTGGCTTTCATTTAAAGCTTCAAAACCAACAAACCATAAAAACGATAAAGTATTTCAAACAAAATGGAGTGGAATATTTATATCCATCGCACTGCACCGAATTGCCTGCCTTATGCCTTTTCTACAGCGATTTTAAAATAAAACAGATTAAAACAGGAATGATTTTCGAGTTCTAATTGCTGGCCCGATAAATTTCAAAATCTTCCAATAATACATAATCCAATAAATTGCAGTCGGTTCCCGACAGCATAAAAACATATGGGCTCATTTTTTAATTTCCCCATAGTAAATCGATTGCAAATCCAATTTTCGTTTTACTTCGCTTGTTGAAATACGATTTCGCTGATTCCTGCAGGTGCGTTGTTTGTCTCATTCGTGTATATCCGAACGGTAAGTTTTGAATCGTTCACCTTCACCACTTTTTCGGGTGTCCAGCGGAATTCACCGGCATTTAATCCGAAGGTTGCGGCAATAACATTTTCAAACTCAATTTTTTGCCACGACGCTCTTTCCAAATCGCCAACATTCGCACGAATCCGGTAAACACCATTTCTAACATTAATTTCAAAATCGAAATAATTGTTCGGATTTGTGCAGGCTGCCGGTTCATTTAAAAATAATCTTTTTTGCAAGCGGGCATTTCCACGGTTAAAATCTGAGATGCTCTCTACCCGATCTGCAATGTTCCAATTTCCCAGCAACCAGCCTTTCCCAGTGTATTCTTCGAAAGCCAGAATGTTTTTTTCGTCGCCAATTAAATTACTTCCAAACCCAAAAGAGATTTTACCTTTTGTATAATTCCGAATGTAATTATAACTCTTCGAAAAATACAGTTCGTAGATTGGGGCAAAACAACTTACAGCGTTAAAGAAATTCGAATTAAACAGATCGGAAGAG
>JBNKOT010000186.1:0-12946 GCA_050294855.1 Draconibacterium sp.
CCATGACAAAAATAAAAACATACGAAGAAATTAACCAAAAGCTAAAATCGGGAAAAGCCGTAATTCTAACCGCCGAAGAAGTGTCGAAAATGGCACTGCAAATGTCGCCCGAAGAAATTGTTGAAAAAGTGGATGTGGTAACCACTGCCACTTTTGGAGCAATGTGTTCATCGGGTGCACTCATAAATTTTGGGCATGCCAATCCGCCCATTCGAATGGAAAAGATCCGATTAAACGGTGTTCCCTGTTACGAAGGTCTGGCAGCTGTCGATTCTTACATCGGAGCCACTGCCTGCGACCCCGAAAATCCGAAATACGGTGGTGCTCATGTAATTCAGGATTTATTGCAGGGGAAGGATATAACGCTTGAGGCATGGGGAAAAGGAACAGATTGTTATCCGCGAAAACACATTAAAACAAAAATCAACATCAATACCATCAACGAATTTACCTTGTTTAATCCCCGAAATGCTTACCAAAATTACAATGTCGCGGTGAATACCACACAAAAAATGATTCATACGTACATGGGAACTTTGTTACCCAATTTACGAAATGCCACCTACTCCACTTCAGGCGAATTGAGTCCATTGCTTAACGATCCCGAATTTAAAACCATTGGACTGGGCACACGAATTTTTCTGGGAGGAACACAAGGTTTTGTGGTTTGGCCGGGAACACAGTTTCATACCACAAAACCAAAAAATGAGCTGGGGATTCCGGTGACCAACGCGGCTACAATTGCGGTGATGGGAAACCTTAAAGAAATGTCTTCAGATTATATTCAGGCGGCTTCTTACGAAAAATATGGAGTGAGTTTATTTGTTGGAATTGGAATCCCAATTCCTATTTTAGACCTTGAAATGGCAAAACGTGTTTCGATCAACAACAGTCAAATCGAAACTTCGGTATTGGATTACGGCACAAACGGGACACCAAAATTAGGACAAGTTACGTACAAAGAACTTCAGTCGGGGTTCATAAAAGTTAATGGTAAAAAAATCAGAACGGCTCCGGTTGCCAGCCTTGCGAAAGCCAGAAAAATTGCACAGGAATTAAAAGAATGGTTGCAAAAAGGCGAATTTGAAATCAGCAAACCGGTACAAATGTTTCCCAAAAACACAAGTTTAAACGGATTAAAAGAAACGGAGGTCGACAATGATTAAAAAAAGATACATCCTGAATTTTCCACCTGATAGTGGCGACAAAGCATTTACTTATCACCTGGTAAAAGATTACGACATTCGCATCAATATTTTAAAAGCCGAAGTTTATCCGGGAAAACGCGGAAGTTTGCTTCTCGAACTTTTTGGGAAAAAAGAGAACATCGAAAAAGGTGTTGAATACATTAGAAATCATCGGATTACCTGCGAACCATTAGATAAACGCATTTCTTTCAAAGAAGAAAAATGTATCGATTGTGGTAATTGTACGGCTGTGTGTTTTGCCGGTGCACTTACCATGAACAAAGAAAACTGGCAGTTGAAATTCGATAAAAATAAATGTGTGGTTTGCGAATTGTGCATTCCTGCCTGTCCTTTGAATTTATTTGAAATTGATTTTATGGAATAAGGTCATGCTGAATTTATTTCAGCATCTACTTCGTGTATGATTCCGTAACGAGTTCGGAATGACGATAACTCAAGATAAACAATGAACCTTTTTGAAGAAAGAACGTATCGTACCCAGTTTAACACCCAACGATTTTCGGGTTTTGAAGTCAGCTATCTCGAAACCGATCTTTGGATAGGCATCGATCCAGCTTCTTTAAATATCGAAATAAAAGATTTTGCTGAACAAAAAATTAAGGAGTTGAGAAGGAAGTTGGACAACTACATTCAAAAAGAACCCTTTTTTAAAAAGAGTTTAAAACCTTTTCAACCCGGTGAGAATGCACCTTCAGAAGCAATTGAAATGGCTCTTGCTGCAGAACATGCCGGAATTGGTCCGATGTCGACAGTGGCCGGATTATTTGCCCGCGAAATCGGAAATGAAATTATTCAAAACTTTTCGGTGAATGAGTTGGTTATTGAGAACGGCGGCGATATTTTTGTGCTTTTAAAAGATGAATTGGTACTTTCTGTTTTTGCAGGAGAATCGATTTTATCTGAAAGAATTGGGCTGGTTATTCCGCCCGAAAAAAGCAAATTGGGAATTTGTACTTCTGCCGGAACGGTTGGACCATCTTTAAGTTATGGGAAAGCCGATGCAGTGGTGGTTATCTGCGAAGATGCCGTGTTGGCAGATGCGTTGGCAACGGGACTTGGAAACAGAGTAAAGTCGCCGAACGATGTAGAAAAAACGATCAAATATTCGGAGAAATATCCCGAAATTCTTTCGTTACTTATTATTTGTGAAGACAAAATCGGAATTCGCGGAGAATATGAAATGAGAATTTTGAGATAGGGAAAGAAAGGAAGAAGTCGCAAGACTGAAGATCGAAGATTAAAGAGAATAAAGCCCTGAAAGGGCGACTGGCAATAATCCGGGGGAAGGCCCCGGGAGTAAGAAACAATAGTTTAATCGCCCTACAATTAGAAGATAAAAAAAGAGAAAATGATACATGCGGCGGAACAAACAATATATATCAAGAATAGAATTCTTGTTAAATTGAAAAGAAACATCAAATAATGGCAACAAAGAAAGATATAAAACAAGAACTCAAAACCCGTGTATTGGTAATGGATGGGGCCATGGGTTCCTTAATTCAGGAATACAAATTAACTGATGCGCAATATCATGGCGAGCGTTTGAAAGACCATCCAAAAGACCTGAAAGGGAACAACGACATTCTATCCATCACTCATCCCAAAATTATTCGCGAAATTCATAAAAGATATTTGGAAGCTGGTGCTGATATTATACTCACCAATACATTTAATGCCACAAGTATTTCGCAAGCCGATTACGGAACCGAGGCCTTTGTTTACGAAATGAACAAAGCGTCAGCAGAAATTGCCGTAAAGTTAGCCGATGAATTCACCAAAAATTATCCGGACAAGCCACGTTTTGTTGCCGGTTCGCTCGGGCCAACGAATAAAACACTTTCGCTTTCGCCCGATGTAAACGATCCGGGCTACCGGGCCACATCTTTCGACGAAGTAAAAGTTTCGTACCGCGAGCAAGTGGAAGGACTATTAGATGGCGGTGTTGATGTACTTTTAATCGAAACTATTTTTGATACATTAAACGGGAAAGCAGCGATTTTTGCCATTGAAGACGCACTGGAAGCTCGTGGAATAAAAATGCCGATTATGGTGTCTGGAACAATCACCGATGCCAGCGGGCGAACACTTTCAGGACAAACCTTGGAAGCGTTTTTGAACTCCGTTTCGCATGTCGATTTGCTGAGTATCGGATTAAACTGCTCGCTTGGAGCCACCGATTTGCGCCCCTTCGTAAAAGAACTTTCGATCAAAGCGCCTTTTCACATTAGCGCACACCCAAATGCCGGGCTGCCCAATCAGTTTGGAGAATACGACGAAACGCCAGAAATGATGGCAGGCTTTTTAAAAGATTATCTCGATAATAACTTTGTAAATATAATCGGTGGATGCTGCGGAACCACGCCCGATCACATTCATGCTTTTGCTGAAATTGCCGAAAAAGCAAACCCTCATCATTTACATACTGCCGATTCGAACACACGTTTTAGTGGTTTAGAACCGCTGACCATTACCGAAAATACCAACTTCCTGAATATTGGTGAACGTTGTAATGTGGCAGGTTCGCGCAAATTTGCACGACTGATTCGCGAAGAAAAATACGAAGAAGCACTTTCGATTGCCCGTAGCCAAGTCGAAAACGGCGCACAGGTAATCGATGTGAATGTCGACGATGCGATGTTGGATGCTGAAAAGGAAATGGTAACCTTTTTAAACCTGATTATGGCAGAACCCGACATTGCCAAACTCCCGATTATGATCGACTCATCGAAGTGGGTAGTAATTGAAAAAGGACTCAAGTGTTTACAGGGAAAAGCAATTGTAAATTCCATCAGTTTAAAAGAAGGTGAAGCTGTTTTTGTTGAACACGCTAAAAAAATAAAACGATACGGAGCTGCCGCGGTGGTGATGGCTTTTGATGAAGTGGGGCAAGCCGACAATCTTGAACGTAGAAAAGAAATCTGCAGCCGCGCCTATAAAATCTTAACCGAAAAAGTAAAATTCCCTCCGCAAGATATTATTTTCGATCCGAACGTTTTGACCATCGGAACCGGAATTGAAGAGCACAATACTTACGCCATCGATTTTATTAATTCGGTGCGATGGATAAAAGAGAATCTTCCTCATGCAAAAACCAGCGGCGGAATTAGCAACGTTTCCTTTTCGTTCCGAGGAAATAATGTGGTGCGTGAAGCGATGCATTCTGTATTTTTGTACTATGCAATTGAAGCAGGTTTAGACATGGGAATTGTAAATCCGGAAATGCTTCAGATTTACGATGAAATTCCAAAAGATCTTTTAGAAAGAATAGAAGATTTGATATTGAATCGCCGTCCTGATGCAACCGAACGATTGCTTGATTTTGCTGAAAAAGTTGAATCGAATGGAAAACGCGAAGTTAAAAAAGATGAATGGCGCGAACTTCCTCTCGAAAAAAGAATCGAACACGCGCTGGTAAAAGGATTTCCAGAATTTGTCGACGAAGACATGGCCGAAGCAGTAAAACTCTATGCTCCCACTTTAGACATTATTGAAGGTCCGTTAATGGACGGAATGAACGTGGTTGGGAATTTGTTTGGCTCCGGAAAAATGTTTCTTCCACAAGTGATAAAATCGGCTCGGGTAATGAAGAAAGCGGTTGCTTATTTATTGCCGTACATTGAAGCCGACAAAGAAAAATACAAAACTTCAACGGCACAGAAAAAAGTGTTGATGGCTACGGTAAAAGGCGATGTGCACGACATTGGGAAAAACATTGTGGGTGTAGTTCTGGCCTGCAACAATTACGAAATCATCGATTTGGGTGTGATGGTTCCCACCGAAAAAATCATCGACACCGCAATTAAAGAAAAAGTTGATGTAATAGGGTTGAGCGGATTAATTACACCGTCGCTGGAAATTATGGTGGATGTTGCTAAAGAAATGAAAAGAAGAAATCTCGACATCCCAATTTTAATCGGTGGTGCCACAACTTCAAAAATTCATACTGCGGTTAAAATCGAACCCGAATATGATCACCCGATTGTTCATGTAAAAGATGCATCGCTGGCGGTAAATGTGGTTTCGAATTTGATTGCCAAAAATCAAAAGTACCTCGACAAAGTAAGAGACGATTATAAGGAAATACGCGAATTTCAGGGAAAACGAAAAGCAAAAGATTACCTAACATTGCCGCAAGCCAGAAGAAACAGTTTTAAAATCGACTGGAATAACACTCCAATTTACACACCAAATTTTATAGGAGTAAAACATTTAATTGATTATCCGCTCGAAGAATTGCGAAAATACATCGACTGGACTTTCTTTTTTATCACCTGGGGCTTAAAAGGACATTACCCACAAATTCTTAACGATGAAAAACAGGGCGAAGCCGCCAAAAAATTATACGCCGAGGCCAACGAGTTTTTAGATGAAATCATAGAGAAAAAAATGGTGCAGGCAAATGCTTCTTTTGGAATCTGGCCAGCCAATTCCGATGGCGACGATATCGTATTGTTTGATGCTGAAAATCAGAAAAAAGAACTGGGAAGATTTTATCACATTCGTCAACAGGAAAAGAAAAAACAGGGAGTTTCGAATTTCTGCCTTTCCGATTTTGTAGCTCCCGTACATTCAGGGAAAACTGATTATTGTGGCGCTTTTGTCACCACTGCCGGTATCGGGATTGAAAAATGGAAAGATCAATATCGTGCTGATAACAACGATTATAAAGCAATTATGCTCGAAGCTTTATCCGATCGTTTAAGCGAAGCTTTTGCCGAATTGTTGCACCTTCAGGTTCGAAAAGAATACTGGGGTTACGCCCCCGACGAAGATCTGTCGTTAGACGAAATTCTGAAAATAAAATACCAGGGAATTCGTCCGGCACTGGGCTACCCGGCTTGCCCGGAGCATTCGGAAAAAGAAAATTTGTTTGAATTACTCGACGCCGAAAAAATTGGAATTTCGTTAACCGAACATTATGCCATGTATCCAAATGCATCGGTTTCGGGGCAGTTTTTTGTTCATCCCGAATCGCGCTATTTCAGTCTCGAAAAAATCGGGAAAGACCAGGTTGCAGATTATGCAAAACGCAAGGGGAAATCAGTAGAATTTGTGGAGAAATTTTTACCAACGAATTTGAATTACAAATAGCATGCTGGGAGTAGGAAGAAAAAAACAGGTGTTATTATTTTACGATACAATACTTTTCAAAATGAAGTAGAATAAAACCGCAAAGAAACAAAGATGTTTTTATGCGAAATATTTTTGTTTTTGGTGTGAATAAATGGGTGTTTTTTTTGCGATGCCAGCCTTTATTGTTTTAAACGCGCTGAATGTTTTTCTGGGTACCCGCTTAAAAAGAATCGATTTCCCGGGTTTAATAATTTTCGATCGATATTAAATATTTAGTTTCGTTGCGAGCAGAACATCACGAAAAACACACTTTTTTGTATTTTTACAGCACAAAGCACAACAATGAAAAAAATATTCAAAAGCAAAATCATTATTTTCCTATTGGGAATGCTGGTAATGCTCTTACTCGACATGGTTTTTAATTTCAATAATTCGGTAGAGAAAAAAGTAAACAGGGAGTTCGACAAAGCGCAACGGAAAATAGAAAATGCAATTAAGTAAGCTAAAATGAAAGTAATCGACATCATAAATAAATCGAAGAGTACCGTTTTTTCGTTTGAACTTTTACCGCCTTTAAAAGGAAACGATACTAGTAAAATGTACCGGACGATTGAAAGTCTGACCGATTTTGATCCAAAATACATCAACATTACCACGCACCGCGACGAAGAAGAATTTAAGGAATTAGGCAACGGTAAAATTGTAAAACGAACTGTTCGTAAACGTCCGGGAACAGTTGCAATAGCGGCTGCCATTCAACACAAATACGGCATTCCGGTTATTCCTCATATTTTATGCGGCGGATTTACTAAAAGCGAAACTGAGCATGTTTTAATCGACTTAAATTTTTTGGGCGTTCAAAATGTTTTGGCTTTACGCGGCGACGGCGTTAAAAACCAACACGTTTTTAAACCCAGCGAAAATGGTCATTCCAATGCCAACGAGCTGGTGGAACAAATCAAAAATCTGGGAGAAGGGAAATACCTCGACGCCGATTTAAAAAACAATACTCCGTTGGATTTTTGTATCGGAGTGGCTGGTTACCCAGAGAAGCATTTCGAATCGCCAAATAAAGAGCTCGATTTAAAATACCTGAAACAAAAAGTGTATGCCGGTGCCGATTATATTGTAACTCAAATGTTTTTCGACAATCAGGTGTATTACGATTTTGTAAAAAAATGCAGAGAAATTGGAATCAACGTTCCGATTATTCCTGGAATAAAACCGATTAATTTAAAAAATCAGCTGACCGTTTTACCCAAAATTTTCAGCATCGATTTACCAACCGAATTAGCCACCGAACTGGCAAAATGCAAAGACAACGAGGCTGCACGAAGAGTAGGAACCGAGTGGGCCATTCATCAGTCGAAAGATTTGGTGGCCAACAATGCACCGTCGTTACACATTTATACCTACGGAATTTCGGACAATGTCAGCGAAATTGTAAAAGCAGCATTTTAGTGAGAAGTAGCGAGATTTTAGGAGTAATTAGTGAGATAAAAAAGGCGCTGAAAAATTAATTTTTCAGCGCCTTTTCTTTTACGACTTTTGACTAACGACTAACTACTTTCTTCACCTAATTCCCCATTTTAACCTGACTGTTAATTTTATCGTTTTTGGCCTGGTCGTTCAATTGGAGCGAATAAATCATTGCTTCTACCTGACGTAATAAATTTCGTTTGTCTTTGCTGGGAGCATAAACATAACCAAAAGCCGCAATAATTCGTTGATTCGAAGCATCCAATTCTGCCAGAGAAAGATACGGTCCACCCATAAAATCATTTTCAACCCGCCAAAGTCCTCTCATTTCAGCAGAATAATTTCCGTTATGTTCGCGAACGCTATGTGTTTGCTCAAATCTTTTTTCGGTTGTCATATAACTACCTGCCAACGGTCCCGGCACGTTTTCTTTTAGCACTTTGTCTTGCATGGCAACTAAATAGTTGGCCGTAAATGTACTGTCGGAATCGTAAGGAAATGCATATAAAACAATGCCTTGCGATATTTCTGGCGTTTCGTAACGGTACCAAATAAAATCCTTTTTTTGTTCGGCAATCTCAAAACCCGGAGGTACTTTCATGGTCACCCCAAATTTTTCGTTTAACACATTAAAAACTCCTTTTGCGTAGAATTTTTTGTAATTCATAGTCAAACGTTCTTTTTCGGCAGCAAGAAAATAGGATAATATTTTGTCCTGATTTTTTTCGAATAAGGCAACAAAATTCTCCGGTGTTTTCGCTTGTATCATCACCGTGGCCTGTGGATACGCCCATACATCGTCTTTAAATGAAATTCCTTCGGTTTCCACATTTGGAGAAATACTTGTCCGAAAAATGTTCCGGGTACTTTTAAAAATGGGTTTAAATGCGTTATGCGGCACATCGATCACTTCGAAAATCGGTTCATCTTGCGGCAAACCAACCTGAGGTTGAGCCAGAGTTTCACGAATAAGTTTTCCAGGAGCTCCATCCCACGATTCTTTCGAAATTACTACTACCAACTCGCTTGCGGTGCCGGTAATGTTTTTACGCATGGTTTGGCTATCGCTCGAACAAGACTGTACGATTGCAACCGATAAAATGATGGATAAAAGATAAACGATTCGTTTCATTGTATTCGATTTTTTGAATTGCAACACACTGTTACAAAAACCTTACCACTTTATACAACAAATCCCGTAACTGAAGATACAGCAACGGGATTTACGGTTAAACCTTACAGGTTCTATTTTTCAATTTTTTCGCTATCGGCTTTTGCATCGTCACCTTCTTCGTCGTTGGTGGCTTTTTTAAACTCCTTCATTCCTTTGCCCAGCCCCTTCATTAATTCCGGAATTTTTTTACCACCAAATAATAGAAGTACAATAATTAATATGATAATTATTTCCTGAGGTCCAACGAATCCTGCTATTATAAATAAATTCATTTTTTTAATGTTAATTGGTTTGCTACAAAAATAGAATTTTTTTTGTTAGAATGTTCCGTTTATCATTTTTATTATATCGTTTGCGTTGGCATATAGTACCAAAGCCAAAAGTAATATCATTCCGGCAATCTGTGCATATTCCATAAATTTCTCGTTTGGTTTTCGTCCGGTAATCATTTCACCAAACAAAAACATTACGTGTCCACCGTCAAGTGCCGGAATTGGCAGCAAGTTCATAATGGCCAGAATAATTGAGATAAATGCAGTCATGTTCCAAAAGTGTGCCCAATCCCAGGTTGGTGCAAAAATGCTTCCGATGGTTGCAAAACCACCCAACGATTCGTACCCTTTTGTTTCTTTATTAAAGATCAGTTTAAACTGTTTCAGATAATCGGATGTAGTTTGAACGCCACGACGTATACCAGCAGGAATAGATTCCAAAAATCCATATTTAATCGTTTTGAATTCAAAATCATCAGGATCGTTATAGATCGGTGAGAAACCAATTTTTCCGTCTTCGCCAATGGTAACTTTTTTCGTAATTGCTTCGCCGTTTCTGACCAATTGAAAATCAACCACGGAGTCTTTATGGTCGGCAAGATATTGACTGAACTCGTCGTAAAACTCAAAGCTTTTGCCATCGACCGATTTTAGAACGTCGTCTTTTTGTAATCCCGCTTTTTTTGCCAGCGAATTTTTCACCACTTTCCCGATGCTAAAATCGAAAGGAAATCGTGGCGAAATTACCGACTTGCTTTTTAAAAGCAGCGCCAGATCAGCATCGTTGATTTCAACATCAACTTTTTGTCCATTACGTAAAACCTGCACCGATTTTACATTGTCTAAAACTACGGTCGGAATTATTTTATTGAAATTATCGATGTAAATATGGTCGACTGTCAGAATTTTATCACCGTTTTGGAAGCCGATTTCTTTTCCAACTTCGTTTACTTCGATACCGTATTTTGCATTTTCGGTTGGTAAATACGATTCGCCCCAGGCATACAAAATTCCAACATAAATAACCAGTGCGAATAAAAAATTCATCAGCACACCACCTACCATAATCAACAAACGCTGCCACGCCGGTTTTGCTCTAAATTCCCAAGGCTGTGCCGGAAGTTTCATGGCTTCTTTGTCCATCGACTCGTCGATCATTCCCGAAATTTTAACATAACCACCCAGTGGCAGCCAGCCAATTCCGTATTCTGTTTCGCCTTTTTTTATTTTGAATAGTGAAAACCAGGGATTAAAAAACAAGTAAAATTTCTCGACCCGGGTTTTAAAAAGACGGGCGAACATAAAATGCCCAAATTCATGTAACACAACTAAAATCGATAAACTTAAAAGTAGCTGTGCGGTTTTTATTAATATCGCTTCCATTAATTTTTTCTCTCTTCTATTAACAATTCTGTTCTTCTTCTTGTTTCTGCATTGGTTTGAATCAAATCCTCCAAATCCGGCTTTTTTATCCATGCAACCTTATGCATTGCCTCTTCAATAATTTCAGGAATTTGTAAAAACCCAATTTTCCGATTCAAAAACGCTTCAACAACCACCTCATTTGCAGCGTTTAAAACACAGGGCATATTACCGCCGGTTTCGAGTGCCTCAAAAGAGAGTGCAAGGTTACGAAAAATTTTTGTATTTGGCGGTTCAAAGTTTAACGTCGGATAATCTAAAAAGTTGAACCGTGGGAAGTTATTTTTTATTCGCTCCGGAAATCCGATGGCATACTGAATCGGCAATTTCATGTCGGGCAATCCCATTTGTGCTTTCATCGAACCATCTTCGAACTGAACTATAGAATGAACGATTGACTCGGGGTGCACGATCACTTCAATTTTAGACGAAGGTACACCAAAAAGCCAGTGTGCCTCAATCATTTCGAAACCCTTATTCATTAATGTTGCAGAGTCGATGGTAATTTTTGCACCCATTTCCCAGTTAGGATGCGCCAGTGCATCATCAACTTTTACATGTCGAAGTTCTTCCACCGATTTGCCGCGAAACGGGCCACCAGAACAAGTCAGAATGATTTTTTCGATCGGGTTCATAAATTCGCCCACCAGACACTGAAAAATGGCGGAATGTTCGGAATCAACCGGAAGTATTTCTACTTTCTTTTCGTGTGCTATTTTTGTGATCAACTCACCGGCAACAACCAAAGTTTCTTTGTTGGCCAGCGCAATATTTTTTCCCGCTTTTACCGCATGATAAGTTGGTATTAATCCGGAATAGCCAACCATTGCAGTAATCACCTGATCAACCGTGTCCATCTGAGCCACCTGATTGATGGCATCGCTTCCGGCATAAATTTTTATAGGTTCGTTTTTTAGCGCTTCAGAAACCTGTTTGTATTTATCTTTATTGGCGATAACCACCGCATTGGGTTGATATTTTTTTGCCTGCCTGATCAACAAATCGACATTGTTATTGGCCGTTAAAACCTCAACTTCAAATTTGTTAGGATTTTGCGCAATCACTTCCAGCGACTGTGTTCCGATAGATCCTGTTGAACCAAGAATAGCAATTCTCTTCATACTAAAAATCAATATATTGTTCGGGATTTAGGGCATTTCCGTTGTACCACAATTCAAAATGCAAATGTGCCCCGGTTGATAATTCGCCGGTATTACCGATTATGGCAATGGCTTCACCCGCTTGTACTTTATCACCTGCATTTTTAAATATTTCGGAATTGTGTTTGTAAACCGAAATGATATCTGATGGATGTTGAATGTAAACAACATAACCCGTTTCTAATGTCCAGCCCGAGAAAATTACGGTTCCATCTAAAACAGCTGAAATTCGTGCATTTGGATCGCTCACCAGATCAACACCAAAATGATCTGATCCTGAATCGAAATGATTTGAAACCACTCCTTTTATCGGCACAAAAAAGTGCATCTGACTCAATCCCGGTCGTTTATCTTCACCGCTTTGTATCGACAAACTCAGTTGTTCTGCCAGCAATTCATTCTGAAAAACAGAATCGTGATTGTAATCGGCAAATTCAATGACATTGTTTTCAACATCGGTATTTATTACAGCATTGTCTTCAGGAATTTCACCCGAAATAATCGCCTGAATTCCGCGAAAAAACTCATCGCGTTTCAGCAACTCGTTTTCAAGCGAATCTACCTTTAATGCATTGTGAACCAACATTTGCCGGTATTCTGCTTTTGGATAACCCGGAATATATTCGCGTAAACCTGTGGTTGCGATCAACAAAATGACAAGAACAACAATGATGGCTGAAAGCAAACTGGTTACAGTAAAAACTTTCAGGCGCGAAAGTTTCATACTCCACACCGACTGAAAAGTGGTATCGTTATAAATAATTAAACGGTACTTATCTTTAAGCTTGTCAACGAATCTCTGTTTTTTATTCTCTTCCACTGAAATATTTTAAAGGCTACAAATTTAGAAAGAAATGATGAACAACACGGAATTTATTGTTTTTTAACGACTCACTCAAAATTATTTTAACACTATACTTCTAATTCAGATTACATTTCCGTTCAACACCAATTGTAATTCAAAAACCTTCATTATAAATTGAATATTTATTCACTCCAATTTTGTACTGCTAAATGCGATTTTTAACCTCGCCCCTCTGTCGGCATTGCCTGAGACATCTCGTCTGAAATTCAGCGGGTAAAAGATGGAAACCCGACGCAAAGCCACCAGTAATTATTTAAATAAAACGCAGAGACCAGAAATTGTTGTTTTAATCC
>JBNKOT010000187.1:0-6278 GCA_050294855.1 Draconibacterium sp.
ACCAACATCGAAAGCGACATAAAAAGAAGCAGAATTTTGTACACAGGTTACTTTTTAATTAAAGAACAAAATAAGTACAATTGGGGAGAGTACAAAGTTCAAAGAATAAAGTCAAAAGTCAAAAAGGCAGAAGGCAGAGGATAAATGTTCAAATCTCTGGATATCCAATAATCTGAATGTCTAATTATCCGGATTCCACTTTCCACTTTTAACTCTTTGTTACCTGAAAACCGGTATTTGAAATTTTAAAATCGACAAAGCGAGCCCGGTTATTTGTTGGATTTGCTGCCAGTGTTTCTTTAATTTTTACAGCTGAGATTTCGTCTTTTGCCAACATTAACATAAATCCGCCGCCACCGGCACCCAATAATTTTTGTCCTAAAATAAAAGGTTCAATTTTAGTGATGAGTTCTGTAATTTCCGGAGTATTTGTTCCCGAGTCGAGTTTCTGATTTAATTGCCAACTCTTGTCGATCATCTTTGCAAATGCCGAAAAATCTTTTTGTAACATCACTTCATAGGTAGCATAAGCATGTGCTTTTAATTCTTCGAGCACCAGCAAATGAGCTTGCGAGTTTAAAAACATTCCCCGCACAATTTCGGAAAGTATATTTTTGGCAATGCGTGTGATACCGGTGTAATACAATAAAATACGATTTTTATATTGTTGATCGGTAAACAAAGAATCGGGTAGCCATTTAATTAACGGATTTTGAATTTTTCCGGCATTGGTTTCGAGTAGTTTTATTCCATCGAGTAAACCACCAAACTGGTCCTGCCAGCCGCCACCTGTAGTTAGTAATTGCTCCAGCGCTAAGGTTCGCTTTCCTATCTCGGGTTTGTCCCAGTTAAGTTTGCACACGTCGGCCAAAGTTCCTAAAACGGTTGCCGCCAAAATCGAGCTTGTTCCCAATCCCGAACCTTTTGGAACAGCAGAAAGAATGGTCAGTTCCAAACCTCCGCTCATCGATTTCAGCTGATCTTCGAGTGTCGTATATTTTTTAGTTGCAAATTCGGGTAAAAATCCACAAAGTGCCAGTGCAGCTTTTGGAATCGAAAAGGCAGACTGAATGTTTTCAAACGAACGAATATCTTCAAAAGTATGTAAGGTTTCGCGCGCTCCGAGGTCGATGGATCGCAAAACAATTTCGTTTTTTTCCGAATTTTTGATGTAACAATGCAGCGGTGGCTGTCCGTTTAATTCAACTGCCACATTTACAACCTGACCGCCGTATAAAAAACAGTAGGGTGGGGTGTCGGTCCAACCTCCGGCCAGATCGAGTCGCACCGGACTTCTTCCCCATGCAATCTGATCGGGTAATAAATTTTTAACCGGATCGACCGTATTATTTTTATGAATTGCTATGATTTCTTTTTGAAGATAAGTAAAAGCTGCCTTTTCTTCTTTTTGCCAATCCTGCTTTTTTTCGCGATGATAAAAGGCCCGAAACATCAGGTCGTGAAGCGGAAGCCAGTTCTGATTTAAATTGGATGGTTCTTTTGGCAATTCAAGTTTATTAGCTACAAATGCCGTAGCTGCTTTTTTTAGATCGAGTTGATAAAACACCGAATTCTGATGGTTGCTCGCTAACGCTGAATAATTCCTGATCTGTTTTTCTTTTCTGCTTTTTTCCTGAATCGAAACATCTGTAATCTCACTAATTTCGCTACAACTCAGCCTTTTTGAGTTCAACCAGAACTTAGTAAAATCATTATTCTGCTTCGGGTTTTTATGCAATAACCAGTGTAGAAATTCTTCATTCAATTTCTCTCGTTTTATTACCGTAAAAAGTGGTGTTTTAAAAATATCTTCGTTTGTAGCGACCAACTCAAATGCATTTTCAAGGTTCCTTTTCGCTAACCATTCTACTATTGGAATTCCCATAAAAAACGTTTCTTCCGACATTCTTTCTCCCCGAAATGAATCCAAAAAATCGTAATTCCGAACAACGATTTCATGCTGGTTAAATTCAATAATATCAAGCGAGTTTCCTGCTTCTAATTCGATGTTCCAATTGTTTTCCGGAATTCCGGTTAAGGCATGGTTTATGTTTAATTTCCACGATGGCGGAACTACCGAGTTTTCAATCCATATATTTTTGTTTTTATCGGAATAATTAATTTTTGCATCGGCATTTAATACAAAAATAGAAGGATGAGGTTTTACATGTTTGTGCCAAATTTCGCGTTGATCGTGTACCCTGTTTTGTATTTTTACATTGCTCGAAACAAGTTCCGAGGTGTTTCCTAAATGATGAAATTCTCCTCCTTCCAAATTGACTAATGCAACTTTTAATTCATTTATTTCAGGATTATTAATTTGAGGCGAGTTTCCAAGTGCTAAGCCAAATTCGCTGTACAAATCATAAAAATCAGGAGTTTTTCCGTTGAATTGTTTTCCATTCCAACCACTGTTTTTCATTAATATTTGAATCGCTTTTGTACTCAGTAACCAGATGCCGATATCCATCAAAAAATGATATTCGTGAATTAGTTTTTGAATGTTTTGGATGGATGGTTTTTGCAACATAAACTGAAGCTCTTCTGGTTGATCGGGTTTTGCGAAAAATACTCCGTGATTTGTTGCTTTTTCGGGTTCGAGCCAGAGTCCGAAACAAACAATATCTGCTTCCGGAATTTCGGGCAGCTTTTTGCCTTCAAAAATTAAAGTGTCACCACTGGCAATTAAAGTATTTAAATTTTGGGGTGAACTTTCCAGAATTCGGTCAAGCAACGGAGACTGGAGGTGAATCAAACGTTGATTGAGCTCTTGTCCGCGCGACCACCTGAAAACCGGCATTGGAACCAGACTTTTGCCAAGCGGGGCATACGCCGGAAGTCGTCTGCTTTGGCCGCCCGCATGGATAATTACACGATTCTCTTTTGCGAGCCAGTCTGTAAAATCAATTGCCTTTTCGTGCTGAAAGAGTTCAGATAGAATGTGTGCAGTTCCGCCACCGGAGCCAACTTTTTTATTTTCAGGATCGGAAGAAACAAACCAGTCTGTTTTG
The DNA here is from genome assembly GCA_050294855.1 of Draconibacterium sp. Lineage (GTDB taxonomy): Bacteria > Bacteroidota > Bacteroidia > Bacteroidales > Prolixibacteraceae > Draconibacterium. The sequence continues at coordinate 3,012 of JBNKOT010000187.1, forward strand.
GATAGACCGGAAATAGAATGAAAATGTGGAACGCTTATCGGCGGTACAGAAATCAGGTGCTTCATTGTTTTGGTTCAAAAAAGGTGTTAATCGATAATTTTTGCAATATACCAATTTTGGATAGTAAAAATAGAAATTGATAAAGTGTTAAATTGAAAAATTGACAAAGCATGAAATTGTTAAAATGACAAACTGTTGGAGTAAGAAATTGACAAAATGGTAAATGATTGTTTTTTTGTTTTCATTCGAAAAAAAATAAACATAAAAAAAGCCTAACTGAAAACAGAAAGGCTTGAACTGAAGTATTTTACGTAAACTAGAATTGAAAGATCATCTTTGATCTTTTACCTTCTTTTTACGAATTATACCAATCCAAAATTCTTTTTATTCCTTCGTCAATTTCAATTTTATGATGCCAACCCAACGAATGCAATTTGGTTACATCGGTGAGTTTGCGCATGGTTCCGTCGGGTTTATCTGTATTAAAAACAAGTTCTCCGCGGTAGCCAATTGTTTCTTTAATTTGTTCGGCCAATGCTTTAATACTGATTTCTTTTCCGGTTCCAATATTGATGTGTGTATTTCGGGTTTCAGGTTTTGGTTTCCCGACTTCGTGTTTTGGAGCAACATCTGAGAAATTGATGTTTTCCATCAGATAGACACAGGCATCAGCCATTTCTTCACTCCATAAAAATTCGCGCATCGGCGCTCCCGAACCCCAAATTTCTACAGCAACTTTATCAGCAGTACTATTCTTGCTATCAACTGATATCCCATATTTCCCTAAAATTTCAATAATATGCTTCTTTTCGGCCGAACCGTCGATGCCTTCAATCGGACGTTTGTTTAGGTCGGTTTTAACAGAATCCCAATCGTTTTCTTCTATACATTTTCCCAGGTAAATTTTACGGAGCAAAGCTGGCAGAACATGCGATTTTTCCAAGTCGAAATTGTCGTTCGGACCATAAAGATTGGTTGGCATCACCGAAATAAAATTTGTTCCGTATTGCAGGTTGTAACTTTCGCAAAGTTTAATCCCGGCGATTTTTGCAATGGCATAAGGTTCGTTGGTGTACTCCAGCGGGGAAGTTAGCAGTGAATTTTCTTGCATCGGTTGAGCAGCTTCTTTTGGGTAAATGCAAGTACTTCCAAGGAAAAGTAATTTTTTAACTCCATGTTTCCATGCATTGTGAATGATATTATTCTGAATGGTTAGATTCTGATAAATAAACTCACCACGATAAGTATTGTTGGCAACAATGCCACCAACTTTAGCTGCAGCCAGAAAAACATATTCTGGTTTTTCGTTTTCAAAAAAAGCTGCGGTAGAATCCTGATTTAAAAGATCCAACTCTGCAATGGTTTTCCCGATTAAGTTGGAATAACCTTTATCAGTCAAATTTTTCCAGATAGCTGAACCCACAAGTCCTGTATGCCCGGCGATGTATATTTTTGAATTTTTATTCATAATTTTTCTATGTTAAAAGTCAAAAGTCGAATGTCAAAAGAAGAATAATAGTACAATTTGATTATTCGATTGTTGAAATTATTGTTTGTTCAAATATTTAATTAAACGAGCAATTTTTGATGAAAGAATGGAATATTGCTCAATTAAGGAATCTGCTTCGTTATTGTTTATAAAATATAAATCGATGGCAATCCATAACATGCTTCTAACTTCACCAGCAGGACCTTTTGAAATTTTAAGAAATCTTTGAAATTCTTTATCTGAATTTCTTTGAATTCCCTCTGCAATATTGTTCATCACAGAAACTGAGGCTCTTAAAATTTGGTCTCTAAATCCAAAATCTCTGGAGTTCTTAAAATGAGCATAAATTTGTATTGCTATAAAACTTGTTCTCTTTCCAAATTTCTAAATCTTCAAATCTCTTAACCTATGTCATGTATATCTTTTAAATGGACCTTTGTCTTTTGACTTTCGACCTTCTTTGGTTTAGTTCTATTCAAAATAATTCAACGTACGGTAACCGCCTTCTTTCAAATAGCTTTCTTTTTTCATTAGTTTGATGTCGCTTTTCATCATATCGGCAACAAGCCCGGCTAAATCGTATTCTGGTTTCCAACCCAATTGTTCATTAGCTTTTGTAGGATCGCCAATTAAAAGATCAACTTCGGTTGGTCGGAAATACCTTGGGTCAACTCCAACAATAGCTTCCTGACTCTCAAATTTTACCTTGATATTTTCCAAATATTTTTCACCCACTCTTTCCTTGAATTTTGCTTCGTCGACTGAAGAGATGAAACCTTGTTCCTTAACACCTTCGCCTTTGAAAGTAATTTCAATACCAACTTCTTCGGCTGACAAACGAATAAAATCGCGAATGGTAGTGGTAATTCCTGTAGCAATTACATAATCGTCAGGTTTGTCTTGTTGTAAAATGAGGTACATCGCTCTGATATAATCTTTTGCATGACCCCAGTCGCGTTTGCTCGACAAGTTACCCATGTACACTTTTTCTTGCAAGCCCATGGCAATTTTCGATAAAGCCCGTGTAACTTTTCGGGTTACAAAAGTTTCGCCACGTTGCGGACTTTCGTGATTAAAAAGTATTCCGTTGCTGGCATGCATGTTATAAGCTTCGCGGTAATTTACGGTAATCCAGTACGCATACATTTTTGCAACTGCATAAGGCGAACGCGGATAAAATGGCGTTTTTTCGCTTTGCGGAACTTGTTGCACCATTCCATATAATTCGGATGTAGATGCCTGATAAACCCGTGTTTTCTTGGCTAATCCAAGTAAACGAACGGCTTCCAAAATTCGTAAAGTTCCTAAACCGTCGGCATTTCCTACATATTCAGGTGTTTCAAAACTAACCGCAACATGACTCATCGCTGCCAGGTTATAAATTTCATCGGGTTGCACCTCCTGAATAATTTTGGTAAGATTCATGCTGTCGGTTAAATCTCCATAATGCAGAATTAATTTTTGATTTTCAACATGAGGGTCCTGATACAAATGATCGATTCGATCAGTGTTAAACATCGATGCACGACGTTTAATACCATGCACAATGTATCCTTTTTTTAGAAGAAATTCAGCGAGATAACCGCCGTCTTGTCCAGTGATTCCAGTGATGAGTGCTTTTTTCATAATTGGGTTTTATTTGATATTTCTTAAGTTTTTTGTAGATTTTTCAGTAGAAACAAGTAAGATAAACGAACCTTAAAATTATATTATTTTATTCACGATTTAAAATCTTATTTGTTTAATTGAGATTTATTCGGAATAATGATAATCTATTT
>JBNKOT010000188.1:0-2276 GCA_050294855.1 Draconibacterium sp.
CAGGGGCTTTTGAAATAGGAGCATGGGGCTCAATAAATGCTTCAACAGACAAAGGGTTGGAAATGGATTTGTATGCAAGTTACGCATTCGGTCCGGTTTCACTAACTGTTACTGATTATTATTTTGGCGGAGACTGGACACAGTACAGTACAACCCATTATTTGGAACCCAGCATAGGAGTTGAATTGGGAAACTTTTCAATAATGGGTGCAACAATGTTTCTTGCCGGAGCCGATGCAATACAAGGAATTGATGGAGCTCCTGCGACAGTTGACTTAACCACAGGAATTATTACTCCGGCTATTGAAGGAATTGATGATTCAGCAGAAGTTGGTTTTGGTGAATCAATGGATTTATATTTTGAAGCCGCCTATTCTTTCGGCTCTGTTGATTTAGCTCTTGGAGCAGGAAATGGACAGTATACTTCTGACGGTGATTTCAATATTTGTAATATCAGTGTTGGTACATCAAAAGAATTGCCAATTACCGAAAGTTTTTCCTTACCCGTTTCTGGTGCAGTAATTCTTAATCCTTCAACAGGTGGATTCTTCATTACGGTAGGAATTTCTCTTTAATAATTAACATACAGACATAATGAAAAAAATTGAAGCGATAATACGCAAAACAAAATTTGACGAAGTCAAAGATGCCCTTTACGAAGCAGGCATAGAATTCTTTTCTTTTTGGGATGTCCGCGGAGTTGGACAAGCACGCGAAGGTCGTGTTTACCGTGGAATCGTTTACGACACAAGTACAATCGAACGTACCAAACTTTCCATTATCGTTCGCGATAAAAATGTGGATAAAACTATTAAGGCCATTCTTAATTCGGGTAGAACCGGAGAAACCGGTGATGGTAAAATTTTTATCATTCCTATCGAAAATTCTTACCGAATCAGAACTGGAGAAGAAGGCGACGAATCACTGTTTATCAAAGGAAAAGAAGAGTAAAACAATTAACATTTTAGGATTATGGAAGAAACTTTACAAGGCCTACAAATAGGTATAGATAATATGTGGTTGCTGATTGCCGGATTTATGGTAATGTTCATGCAACCGGGATTTGCGATGGTTGAAGCTGGTTTTACTCGCTCGAAGAACTCGGCAAACATCTTGATGAAAAACTTAATGGACTTTGCGATCGGTTCATTACTCTACTGGGTGATTGGATTTACCATTATGTACGGTGATTCAATTGGCGGATTAATCGGTACACCCGACTTATTTTTTATGAGCGACGGTTTTGGCGACAATTATTCTGATTACGCCGACTTATTTTTCCAAACTGTATTTGCGGCAACCGCTGCAACAATTGTATCGGGAGCAATGGCAGAACGTACTGAGTTCAAAGCTTATTTAATCTTCAGTATTGTGATTACCGTTCTTATTTACCCGATTTCCGGTCACTGGACCTGGGGTGGTGGCTGGTTAAGTCAACTTGGATTCCACGATTTTGCTGGATCTTCGATTGTTCACTCGGTTGGCGCCTGGGTAGGTTTGGCCGGAGCAGCAATTATTGGACCTCGTTTAGGCAAATATGGAAATGATGGAAAACCAAATGCAATTCCAGGTCATAACCTTACTTTAGGTGCGCTTGGTGTATTTATTCTTTGGTTTGGCTGGTTTGGATTCAACCCAGGATCTCAGTTAGCAGCTGCCGGTACAGACAACGCTGTCAGTATTGCACACATTGCAGTTACTACCAATTTAGCTGCTGCTGCCGGTGCAATTGCCGCCATGTTAGTTTCATGGTTCCGTTATAAACGTCCTGCTTTATCCATCTCCTTAAACGGCGCTCTCGCCGGTTTGGTTGCTATCACTGCAGGTTGCGATGCCGTTAATCCGGTTGGTGCCGTTTTTATTGGTGTAATAGCAGGTATCATTTTACCATTTGCAGTGGAATTTTTCGATAAAGTATTAAAAATTGACGATCCGGTAGGTGCAATTTCAGTACATGGTGTTAGTGGTGCAATTGGCACCCTGGCAGTTGGTCTTTTCTCCACCTCAGAAGGTTTATTTTACGGATTTGGAGCAAAATTATTAGGTATTCAGGCAATTGGTGTACTTGCATTTTTTGTCTGGGCAGCAGGAACAGGATTCATTCTGTTTACCATATTAAAGAAATTAAAGATTCTACGTGCCTCCAAACGCGTCGAAGAAGAAGGTCTCGATGTATACGAACATGGAGAAGGTGCATACAACTAAACTTCTTCGCTTTTAAGTCTGTAGCTGTCTGTTTAAAGGCCCGCTGTCTGTGGCGGGCTTTTTAAAACTTT
>JBNKOT010000189.1:0-1703 GCA_050294855.1 Draconibacterium sp.
AATGACATAACTCCATTTGATCAATGCTTTATTCTTTCATTCGAATTATTTCCCGTATACGATTTTATCGTCGAGTACTTTAATGCCGTTAATTTCCAGCCGTCGTGTTGCTTCGAGCACGTCAGGGACTTCCAGTATCAGAATCGCCATTTTATTTTCAGTGATTAAACGACTGTAAGCACTGTCGATGTGGATTCCGGCGCGTGAAATTTTCACCAGTAAATCGTCTAAACCACCGGTTTTATCTTTCATTTCCAAGGCAATAATTTCTCGCATTGCAACCGAATTATCATTTTCTGTAAGTAATTTATACGCTTTGTTGGGTTGATCAACCAACAGGTTTAAAACGCCCCAGCCGTGATGAATGTTATTCATCATTAATGAGCGTATGTTAATCTCGTGGTTTTTAAGAATAGCCGTAACGTTTTCTAAATGATTGATTTTATTTTCGAGGAAAACAGAAATTTCAAATGCCATTTTATCCAGTTTTAGTTTGTCGCAAAAAAGCTGTCTGATATACTCGACAGCTTTTATGTTTTATAGGTGTAAATGTAAGCCGAAAATTAGAATTTGTACGCAATAGAAATCATATTTCTGAAATTTGTTACATTTTTTGCATTCTTAATTTTTCCTTTGTCGGCATAGTCAATATCTCCGTAGGCTGCAGTTGTCCAGCTTAATTCGTAACCAAACATAAAATTTTGGTAGTTGTAAACAATCTGAGGCGATATTTTGTAGATCATGTCAATATCGGTTGCAAAACCATAAAACGGACCGATGGGATTTTCAGAAGTTCCCATGTTTTTTAAATGTCCCAGAAACAATCCAACTTTCCATGCGCCGCCATAGGTGAAATTAATCCAGCTGTAAACATGGTTTAAAGGTGTATATGTTTCTGCTCCGCTTAACGAGTCGAGCGTCGAAACTGCATATCCACTGGGTAATAAACTTTCGCAAACATTTTGTCCGTACATCGATTTTGCTTTGAACTGGAATTTGTCATTTGTATATTTTAAGTAAGCAATTGCAGCAACAGTACTTAATTTTTCGGTGGTTTTATACGTCCCGTTTTTTCCGGTTGTCGATGTTCTGGGTTGAATCATTTTCCAATCGAAAGCAGTTCCAATTACCCAATGGGCATTGTAAAACTGCAATTGTGTATGCAAATTAGGAACCACTGCATCGCGCTGGTAGTGGTATGTTTTTCCGTCGGGGCCGGTATTGGAGTATTTATATTGATAAACTGCCGCTGCAATAAAATCCAAATTATCGGTGATTTGGTATGTTAAACGGAGTTGTGGACTACGGTTAAAAACCTGAAACGGAACACCGGTATTTTCATTTAAAGTACCCGGATAAACTTTTTCGATAAAGGTTGGATGCCAGGTTCGTCCAAGCAATAATTTTGTTTTGGTCCATTGAAATTGTGTGTACGCATGTCGCAAACGCAAACTGTTTGTGGAGCCGCCGCCAGTAAAATCGACCTCTACATAAGCACCAACTTGTGCTTTCCCCATTTGTAAACCGGAAAACCTGGTTCCAAAACGAGAAAAAATATTTAAAAACTGTGCGGTCGGCTGTTTATTGATGTCTTTTCCGTTTGAATCGTATTCCGGTTTTTGCGGGAATATTTCTAACAAATGGTCACAAGCATCAACGTTTCTGCGGCTGTCGTAAATGAAATCGTTTCGAACAAATCCAGA
>JBNKOT010000190.1:0-4683 GCA_050294855.1 Draconibacterium sp.
TAAAATCGATGAAAATCCAAGAACAAACGCGCCGAAAATTGCCGGCAATAAATTGGTTCCCGATTTAAAACTGTAGGGTGCATAAAAGGTCCATCCGGTATCGGGTGCTCCGTTTCCAAACAACAATGCACTAATTACTAAAATAACACCGGCAACATAAAGCCACCACGACATTAAATTAAGTTTTGGAAAAGCCACATCTCGTGCACCAATCATAATCGGCAGCATTAGGTTTCCAAAAACTGCGGGTAATCCGGGTACTACTACCATAAAAATCATGATAACACCGTGAACCGTAAATGTGGAGTTGTAAGTTTGTGCATCCATAATCGTTTTTCCCGGTGCCAGCAATTCAAATTTCATGGCTAAACCAAGTAAAACTCCAACGGAAAACATTGTAGCGATGGAATACAAATAAAGTAAACCGATCCGTTTGTGGTCGGTTGAAAAAATCCATCCGAGCAAACCTTTGTATTTTCCCTGATATGTCAGGTAGTTTGCTTCATTCTCAGCATCTGATTTATGCATATAGTTCAGTTTAAATTTACTTTTTTACGTTTTGGCTTTAACACCAAAACCAATAATAATAGTACTGCAAAAAATATGATAATTGTTGCGCTTACTTTTGTTACGTTCAGTACATAAGTTTGCCCAACAGGGTCGTAAGAATAACAAAACCGCAATACTTTATTTAGTGTTGCGCCCGATTTCCCTTTCGATGCTTCAACAATTGCCATTTTCCATTCGAAAGGTAAAAAATAGATTCCGTTCAAATACCGGGTAATTTTTCCGTCGGGACTAACAACGGTTAAAGAGGCGGCGTGTAAAAAATCGTTTCCTGCTTTTTTGTATTTAAATCCGGTTGCATTGGTTGCCCGAATAATACTTGCGCTGTCGGAAACAAAAAATAACCAGCCTGTTCTGGCTTCTTCAATTTTATCTTCATTGTTCATTAACGCCAGGTAATTGTTTTTCTTTCGAATGCCCAGATCAATGGTTTCACCTGGGTCGAAACTGATGGTTAAAACCTGGTAATCTTTCCCGGGAACCAAATCCGACCGATCCATAACTCCGGCAACACCTTCCATTAACGGACTACAAATTCCGGGGCAACGAAAATATACAAAGTTGAGAACCGTCGGTTTGTCGATAAGATCGGAGAGCCAAACTTGTTCGCCGTTTTCATTAATTAATGAAATACTGTCGGGGAGAAATTCGTCTAAATGTTCAACGACCCCAATTTCAACATCGTCGTCCTTAGCCGCAGGATTGATTATGGCCTGACAAACACCAGAATTTACAATAAAAGTTAACAGTAAAAACAGGCTGAGTTGGTTGATTTTCTTAGGATAATTAATCATTTGAATTATTCTTTCTAACAAATATACCGAAACGGCTTAGTGTTTTTACCTACCAAAACCATAAAGTGCGCTTAATGTTTACTGAAAGTGCATTTTTTTGATTTTTTTTTTCGACGATGCAGACAAGGTAAAGGCATGCTGAATTCAGGCAGAATACAATTAAAGGTATTTTTGCTTCAAACACAGTTGGTTGCAGCGAGTAACTCCCCGGAATTGGAAGGTTTCTTCGCGCTATTTCGGTTTGTATTTGTGATTGGTTATTAAAATTATTTTTGATTTTGAACATAAAGACATCCGTTTTTACAATCGATTTGCTGATGCCATTCTTCGGCGTTACTAAATTGTGCTGTTCTGAAAGTGCGATTTTAATCGTTGACTCTAGTGATAAGGATAACATTCACCAACGCATAAGAAGTAATATGTTTAATTTTTATCTGTTTTTTATAAACACGAAAGTCCTTTAAATACTGGTGGTCAGACAACAATCAATCTAAATAAGATTTAAAAATATGTTATACAACATAGGTTTGTTCTCCTTTTTCTTCCAACTGATTTTCTTGTTTCGATTTTTTAAAACCTATTAAAAACAAAATAGTTTTAGATTAGTTCAATCTATTTTGATTTTTTTTTGAGACCAAATTAGCTATCTCAAAAGCTATCAATTATTTAAGTGTAAAATTAAAGTTTGTAAAAGTTTTGAATCTTGTAACTTGCTCATTTCTAACAAATAAGGACATGTTGGTCTTTTATTGTTTTGTGGCAGTTCTTCGATTTGATACTTCAGACATTATTTCTAAATTCGTATCGTATTGTTCTAAATTCAAACCGAAACTCTTTATTACAGTCGTTTTAAAAAGTCTGTTTATGAAAAATAATTCACGAAGAAATTTTATGAAAACTCTTGGGGCATCGATTGGTGTGGCAGGAGTTGTGGGAGGTTCCAGCCTTTTAAGTTCTTGTAATCATGTAGAATCGCAAACGGGAGATAAAATTAAATTATTAACCTCGAGTGGCGAATTAGTTGAGGTTGATAAATCGATGTTAACACCTGCCGATTTACCTTCACTTTCTGAAAACCAAAAGCGGGGTAGAAAGGGGATTCCGGGTAAAAGCTGGGTAATGGTAATCGATCTCTCGAAATGCAGAAATGCGCGTCAGTGTATGAAAGCCTGTCAGAATCATCATCAACTTCGTCCCGAGCAACATCACATTAATGTTTTGCAAATGCAGGATGCCGAGCACACCGCTCCATATTACATGCCAAAACCTTGTCAGCATTGCGACAATCCGCCGTGTACAAAAGTTTGCCCGGTAAATGCAACTTTCAAACGCGAAGACGGAATTGTATTAATTGATAACGAACGTTGCATCGGTTGCCGGTTTTGTATTGCGGCTTGTCCGTATTCAGCACGTGTTTTCAATTGGTTTGAACCGCGCGATGCAGATAAGTACAAAGGAGTAACGTATAATATAGAAGCCAATGTTCCGCAGAAAAAAGGAACAATTTCGAAATGTCTTTTTAGTGCCGACCGTTTGCGCGATGGCAAATTACCGTCGTGTGTTTCGGCCTGCCCAAACGGCGTTTACTGGTTTGGCGACCGGAACGAGGATGCAGTTACCAACGGAACTACAAAAGAAACCAAAAGTTTTAGCGAACTGGTGGAAAAAAATGCAGCCTATACTTTAATGGAAGAACTCGGTACAAAACCGAGAGTTTATTATTTGCCTCCCAAAGACCGGGCATTCCCATTTCAGGGCGAAGTAGAAGATCATCACGCTTAACAGTAAAAAAATAACGAATGATGGAAAAAAAGAAATCTCCCGAGGAATCGAGAAAATTACTGGATAAAATTACCTTCGATTTAACGCGATCGATCGTAAAAACCGATGAACTAACCCGATTTTGGTTTTTCATTTTAATCATGTTTGTTGGCGTTGGTTTGTGGGGTTGGGTGATACAAATCGAAACAGGACTCGGAGTTACCGGAATGCGCGATTACGTTTCGTGGGGAATGTACATTGCCAATTTTGTGTTTTTTGTTGCCGTGAGTTTGATCGGATTTTTATTGAGTTCGGCCTTACATTTATTAAAAATTGAATGGGCAAAACCTGTTTCGCGGGTGGCAGAACAAGTGGCAATTGCCGGTGTGGCACTGGCCGGTTTGATTATTGTTATGGACATGGGGCGTCCCGATCGCTTTTTGAATGTGTTTTTACACGGAAGATTTGCTTCGCCGATTATTTGGGACGTAACGGTTGTAACGACTTATCTGACCATTTCTGTTCTTTTATTTTATATCCCACTAATTCCGGATCTTGCTTTGCTTCGCGACAGAATGGGCGATGAATTTCCGAAGTGGAAAATGAAAATATATAAAATTCTGGCACTGGGATGGAAGGGAAACGAAAAACAATATAAAACTGTTTATCATGCCATGCGTGTTTTAATGTTGCTGATTATTCCGGTTGGATTGTCAATTCATACGGTAACTTCGTGGTTGTTTGCAGCAACTTTACGCTCGGGCTGGGATACCACAATTTTAGGACCTTATTTTGTTGCCGGAGCATTTGTTGCCGGAGCAGCAGCTGTAATTATGGTAATGTACGCTTATCGGGTTCGCTACCGATTAAAAGATTATTTCGAAGACATACATTTCGATTATATGGGTAAACTGCTGGTTTTTGTTTGCCTGGTATATCTCTATTTTAACATCAACGAATTCTTGGTTCCGGGTTACAAAATGAAGTCGGCAGAAGGAGTTCACCTACGGAATTTATTTGTAGGAAGTTTTGCCTCGATGTTCTGGATTGTACAGGTGGTTGGACTTGTTTTCCCAATAATTTTGCTTTTGCTGAGCTATTTCCGGAAACCACTTCCACTTACTATTATTTCATTTTTTTGTGTTGATTTCGGCGTGGTTTAAAAGGTATTTAATTGTGGTTCCAACCATGGAACATCCTTTTTTACCGGTACAAAATGTACCCGAAAATTTTCATAATTATTCGCCTACGAGTATCGAAATAATGATTACACTTTTCTCCTTTTTTGCTGCGCTGCTGATCATTTCTGTTTTGGCAAAAATGTTCCCTGTTATTACCATTTGGGAATATGCAGAACACAAAGGAATCGACAAAAAGTACCTTACAGAAACACCTAAAAAAGATTTGCGATGAAAAGAAAAATAAACCTAATTATTGCAGCAATCCTGTTTTTAACGGCACAGCCTGTTTTTGCCCAGGATTGGTTGGTTCCGGCCGATCAATCAGGTCTAACAAATCCATCGGAATACAATTTGGTGAACGTAAAAAAAGGAAAAGACCT
>JBNKOT010000191.1:0-3795 GCA_050294855.1 Draconibacterium sp.
TTTTGTTTCAAAATTTTCGGGATAAAAGTTTTGCATCTTCTAATATTAATTCGCTGCAAAAATAACAAAGATGTTTGAAGTAGACAGTTTTAGTGAGAAAGTTGTTCGAAATTGGTTTTGATTTTTATATCCTGAAATTGGTATTTGATCAATTCTAATTTTTTAAATATATTTTTATACTTTTTCATAGTACAATTAAGTCCTTTAAAACGGTATAAGTTTTGCTAAGCGGACCTGCAACTAAAGTAAATTTATGAAAAGGGAAATACTTTTAACAGTGATCTTTACGATTACAATTTTTATTCAAAAGCAAGGATTTACACAAGCAAATCACTCCGATAAATTTTAATTCAAATGGGGATCGCAGATACTTTGTTTCGGAAATATGTCTTTACAATCGGGCCAGCCCGAAAAAGCCTATGCATTTTTTAAAATGGCAATTGATTATTTTCAGGAAAGTGTAAATGCTTACGATTCGATGGCGGATTATTACGAGTGGCAAAATGATTTTAGGAACGCACTAAAAATGTAAGTAAAGCGTTTGAAATTGGTGGCGGAAACAATTATAAAGAGAGAATGGAGGAATTCAAAAAGAAGACAAAGTAACATTTCTTTCTTTCTGTAATTCTTTAATTTAAAAACCTACTCATTAAAGTCAGATTTGTACTGTTACAAGTCTGAAAATAACTAATAATGAAAGATTTAAAAACAACCAATATTCTTTTACTGATTATTGTGATACCGCTTATTTTTTACCTGCTGAAAATCCTATCTTTTATTTTTATTCCACTGGTTTTGGCGATGTTTATCGCTTTGCTTTTTCTGCCTCTAATGCGCTGGCTGGCCAAAAAGAAAATCCCAAAAACCTTGAGCATTATAATTGTTGCACTTATTATTATTGGCGTTTTAAAGTTAGGTGGTGTATTGGTGAGAATTTCGACAGACGAAATTGTTAGCAACGGAGGTTTATTTATTCAAAAGGCAGAAACAAAAATTGTCGATTTAATTGTATCGCTTGAAGCATTTTTTGGAATCGAACGCCTGCACGATGATACTGTGATAAAACATTATTTTCAGGAAGAGAATTTTATGCAGAAATTTGGCAATACTATTGAATTTATTGGAGATACCGTTTCGATGACATTAATGACCATTTTTTTCGTGATACTGCTACTTGCAGAATCAATTAATTTTCAAAAAGTATTAAATAGTACCCTTTTTAAAATAAGACACTCTTCGGTAAAAACATTCATTAAAATAGAACGGGATATTATCAAGTTTGTAAAGGTAAAATTCTTTATCAGTTTATTAACCGGAATAGGAATTGGCCTGGCTTGTGTTCTTTTCGGTGTTAGTTTTCCAATTTTCTGGGGGCTTTTTGCTTTTATTATCAATTTTGTGCAAATGATTGGTTCGATTATTACTGTGGCACTTTTATCTCTTTTTGCCTTTGTTGAATTGGATCCAAGCGGAACACTTTTCTTTTTTATTTTAAGTATTACGGCAGTTCAGGTTTTAATGGGTGGAGCACTCGAACCAATTTTAATGGGAAAAACCTTTGCAATAAATGTGATTACCGTTTTAATAATGTTGATGTTGTGGGGATTTATCTGGGGTATTCCGGGTTTAATCATGTCGATACCAATAACTGTTTTTATTCGGATTGTTTTAGATCAGTTTCCCAAAACAAAAGTAATTGCAGATTTATTGGCAGGCACAAAACCACAAATAAAGTTTAAAAAGAAAATTGCCAGTAGTTAGTCCCAGTGATCAGGAATTAGTCACATTTAATTGTCTGCGACTGTATACTGCGACTGCTAATTTCCTGCTTCACTTTATCCTTTAGGAGTTTTTTCGCCAGGGAAACGTTTTGCATATTCAACCCAAAACAATTTCACTTCACTTTTCATTTCTTTCGAAAGTGCAAGTATTCCAAATAAGTTTGGAATGGTCATCAATGCAATTGTAATTCCGGAAAGTGTCCAAACGATTGTGGTGTCGGCAAACGATGCAAAAAAGAAAGCCGTGACATAAACAAGCCTGAACCAAAGGACTCCTTTTACACCAAACAGATAAGTAACTGCACGGTCGCCATAATACGACCAGCTAATGGCAGTGGAAAAGGCAAACATCAACAAACCAATCGAAACAATGTATTTTCCGTAATCGCCAAACCAACTTCGGGTAAAAGCAATCGTTGTTAGCGGAGCACTGTGCATCAGTGATTTTCCCGATAAAGTCAGTCCTTGCTGATTCACAAGTTTCCCATCGCTAAATTCAATTTCGCCGCTGTAAGGTTGTTTGTTTACCCAAACTCTAACTTCTTCGGCCACCGAACGGGCGTGAATAATCGTTGGTGGGTTTTGAATGATTCCTTCTACCACGGTTAAAGTTCCGGTTAATTGTTCTAATTCCTTTTTGCCGGCTAGGTAGTTATAAAGCGTTTCTTTGTCTGTTTCGTTTTGGTCGGAGTAGGTTTCGGTTAACATAACCAGGTCGGTTTCCTGAAATTGATTGTCCATTTTTTCTGTCCATACACCCGACGAAAGCAGCGCCATTCCTGTAAGTGTACAAATAATAATGGTGTCGATAAATGGTTCGAGCAAAGCAACCAAACCCTCAGAAACCGGCTCGTGTGCACGGGCTGCGGCGTGAGCAATCGGTGCCGATCCTTGTCCGGCTTCGTTCGAAAACAAACCACGGTTTACGCCTCTGTTGAAAGCAAATGCAATGCTTCCACCAAGAAAACCACCGAGTGCAGCAGAACCTGTAAAAACCTGACTGACAATTGCAACAAAGGATGGAATAATATTGTCGTAATTGTATAAAATTACGGCCATTGCGCCAACAAAATAAAAAGCAGCCATCATCGGAACAAGTGTTGAAGTAACTTTTGCAATTCGTTTGATTCCACCAATAATTACCAACCCAAGTAAAACCGCCAACACCACACCGGTTAACATGTGGTCGATTCCAAATGTTTCAAAAAGTGAATTTGAAATACTATTAATTTGTGGCAAACTTCCGGTTCCAAACGACGAAAGAATGGTGGCAACCGCAAAAATGCCGGCCAGCCATTTCATGTTCAAACGGTTTTTCATGTAATACATTGGTCCACCCGAAACCGATCCGTCGGAGGCGATTTCGCGGTATTTGTGCGAAAGTGTAACTTCTACAAATTTGGTGGTCATACCCACCGCTGCGGTTACCAGCATCCAAAACAATGCGGCTGGTCCGCCCAGGTGAATGGCCAGTGCAACACCTGCAATATTTCCTGTTCCAACAGTTCCCGAAAGTGCCGTGGTTAAAGCCTGAAAATGTGATGTATCTCCCTGATCTCCCTCTTTGTCAAATTTTCCACGTACAATTCGAAATGAGTGTTTTAAATAGCGGAATTGTGGAAATTTCAGGTAAATGGTAAAGAATATTCCGGTTCCCAGCAAAAGGAAAACGAACCATTGCGAGCCACCAATATAACCGTCGATTAAAGAAAGAATGTCGTTGATTTTATTCATCTCAGGTGAAGTTTTTCAAAATTTCTGCTAAAAATAGCAATCTATTTCTTCTAATAAAATTTAATGTAATTAAAGGTATTCGATGGAACTCCTTTCTTTATATTATTCTTGCTTGTAAAGCATTTGATCAAGGTCGTTTCATCTGTTTAAAATTTTTTGATTTCTGAATGTTCAAAAAATTTGAAGACATTCAGGAACTCACATAAATTTTAATCATTCTTGTTTGTGAATTTAGAATGAAGAAAATTCATGTTCGTTTCATAAAAATAATTTTTCGAGC
>JBNKOT010000192.1:0-1565 GCA_050294855.1 Draconibacterium sp.
ATGGCCAGCTGAGCTCTGATTTTATCCTCGTCGACAAAGCGGCGAATTAATAAGGTTTGCCCGATGGTTATTAAGTTGGCAAGGAAATAATAGTAACTCAAACCTGATGGGTAGCTGTTTAAGATAAACAAGAACATCACCGGCATCAGATACATCATTGTACTCATACCTGGCATTGCTGTGCTTGCTGTAGATTGCTGATTTAATTTGGTGTAGAAGATGGTTGCAACGGTCATTAACAAACAAAACAAACTAACGTGCGCACCATAAAAAGGAATAGTAAATGGCAGGTTTAGAATTGAATCGTAAGTTGATAAATCGGTTGCCCACAAAAAGCTTTCTTGCCGCAATTCTATTGATGTTGGAAAGAAAAAGAACATCGCAATCAGAATCGGGAACTGCAATAACATAGGCAAACATCCGCCCATCGGATTTACACCTGCCTTTTTGTACAGTGCCATGGTTGCCTGTTGTTTTTCCATGGCTTTATCTTTACCAAATTTTTCATTTAACTCGTCAATCTCAGGTTTTAATGCTCGCATTTTAGCCTGCGACATGTACGATTTATAGGTAAATGGAAATAAAACCGATTTGATAAAAAGTGTCAGCAATAAAATAATTATACCAAAATTGGAAATGTATTTTCTCAGGAAATTGAAAATTGGAATAATCACAAATCTGTTTACTTCGCGAACCACCGGATATCCAAGATAAACCTGACGTTCGAGATCCATTCCATACTGTTTTAAAGTTTGGTAGTGGTTCGGGCCAAAAAAGAATTGCATCCCAACTGTTTCGTTTGGAGCGCCGGAATACGGTATCGCAATATCGGCATAAAAATTAGCCAAATATTTTGGGTCATCTTCTGTTTTATTTTGGCGAATCTGCGCATTCGGAAAAGATTCGTCGGCAATAATGGTAGATCCAAAAAACAGCTGTTTAAAGCCAATCCATTTTACTTTGGTGCTTAAATTTTCTTCGTCCGATTTATTTTGTGCCAGGTTATTTACTTCGTCTTCGAAGAACTTATAATTGATATTGGTATACCGGTCTTCGCCAAAGCGCGATGGGTGTTCCTGACGAGGCAGGTCGAACGACCAGGTAAAGTTTAAATACGATTGATTTGATGCAATGTACTGGTTCATTCCCTGTAATTTCAAATCGAAATCTACCAAAAATGAGTTATGCTCCAGCGTATAAACATATTCCATGTATTTTCCGGGGGCAACTTCTAAACGAAAAGCAACCGATTCTTTGGTGCCCGGATTTTGTGTGTTAAACTTGATTCTGCCTTCGCTGCCTTTTTTTATCTGAGGTCCCGAAGTTGAATTAACGTTCTTGCCTTCAACTCGTTTAAAGAACAATTTGTCGGTTTGAATGCTTCTGTTTTGCGCAAAAAAGTTCAATCCAAATTGCACTTCAGGGCCATCAAATAACATCAATGGTAAGGAATCGTGTGTTTGATAATTTTTTAAACGAACAGAATAAATACGTCCACCTTTATTCGAAAAGGTGATTACCATTAAATTATTCTCCAACGTGGTAAACTCTTCTTCGCCAATTGC
>JBNKOT010000193.1:0-2693 GCA_050294855.1 Draconibacterium sp.
TCATCAACACCCTTCAGTATTGGATATTCGCAAGAAATTAATGGATATAACCGTTTAAAATGGACATCGAGAATTGAGCCGGTACGCTTTGAACAAGCCAAAAAAGAATTTATTCAGGCCAAAGAAGAACTGGCTTTAAAAGCCAACCGTTTGTTTTTCGATTTGGTTGATGCACAAATTGAAGTCAATATTTCGGTTACCAACCTTTCGAATGCCGACACACTTTATACCATTGGGAAAGGCCGTTTTCAGGTGGGAACCGTTACTCAGGACGAATTACTAAATCTTGAATTGCGGTTCATGAATTCGAAACTTGCTTTAACACGCGCCAGACTCGGACTTGAGCGTTCGCGGGCCCGATTAAATTCGTTCCTCAGTTTCGAAAAAGGAACAAAAATTGAATGTATTATTCCTTCCTATTCCGAAGATTTACAGATAGAGATTGATCAGGCAGTTGCACAGGCTTTTTCAAATAATCCGGAAATTCTTGACCAGGAACAACGCTTATTGCAACAAGATCAACGGGTAAACCAGGCAAAAAGTGAAAATGGAATTAGCGGAACATTTTTCGCACTTTACGGATTAAATCAGAATTCGCCTGAATTACAGGGTGTTTATAAGGATCCGCTCGACCGGCAGCAACTCAGGGCCGGAGTTTCTGTACCAATTCTCGACTGGGGACGAAGAAAAGGACAACTTGCCATGGCCAATTCCAATCGCGAAGTGGTTCGTATCAGTATCAATCAGGAAAAAATGGATTTTGAGCAAAACATTATCATGAATGTTATGGAATTTAATTTGCAGGGCGACCAGGTTTTAAACACCGCAAAAGCCGATACCATTGCACAAATGCAGTACGATGTTACGCAACAACGTTTTTTAATTGGTAAAGTAGATGTGACAAAATTGAACCTCGCCCGAAACGACAGGGAGCAGGCACGGCGCGCCTACATCAATTCCTTGCGTTCATATTGGAATTATTACATCACCATTCGTAGAATTACACTTTACGATTTCGAAAAAGACATCACCTTGTCGGAAGATTTCGATAAACTGGTGGATAAATACTAAACTTCAAATTATGGCTTTTATCAAAAAAAGATACATCTGGATTTTATTGGCTGCAACTATCGTAGTTGCGATTGCCGCATTTGGAGGATCGCAATTAATTCCCGATAATACCTATACTGTTCAATCCGGATCGTTCGAACTGGCATTGAATATAAAAGGTGAGGTACAAGGTAAAAACGCGGTTGTTATTAACATGCCTGATGAACTAAAAAGAAGAGACCTTCGTATTTATAGTATCAAACTAAAAGATCTGGTGCAGGAAGGGAAAGTGGTGAAAAAAGGAGACTGGATTGCTACGCTTGATGCTGCTGCTATTACACAACAACTGCAAAGCAATCAACAGGATTTAACCTCACGAAGAGCTGCACTTAACGATGCCAAAATCGACTCTGCCATTCAATTAACCAAGCTTCGCGAGGAGTTGGGGGAATTTAAATACGACCTGGAATACAAAAAACTGGAACTCGAACAATCGAAATATGAATCGCCAGCTTATCAGCGAAAAAAACAGGTTGAATACAACAAAACCATCAGAATGATGGAAAAGAAAAAACGCGATTACGAACTAAGGAAAATGGATCTGAAAATGAAAACCAGACGGATTCAGGAACGTTACGAACGCTATACTTCAAAAGATTCCTTATTAAAAGATGCTTTAAAAGCCTGTAATGTTGTGACTCCGAGAAACGGCATGGTGATGTATGCCAAACTTTGGAGCGGAAGAAAATTACGTGTTGGCGACGAAGTGAACAGGTGGAGTCCGGCAATTGCAACCTTGCCCGACATGTCGGTTTTGGTCTCGGAAACCTATGTGCAAGAAATCGATATCACAAAAATTGCAGTTGGCGACAGTGTAGAAATTAACATCGACGCTTTGCCTGAAAAAAAATACAGCGGAATGATATCAAAAATTGCAAATGTCGGGCAGGAACTTCCGGGTTTCGACACCAAAGTTTTTAAGGTATTAATTGATATGAACGAAAACGGGAAAGAAATAAAACCTGCCATGACAACCAACAATAAAATTTTGCTGACCAATTTAAACAATGTCTTAAAAATACCACGAAATAGTTTGTTTACTGAAAACGGCGAAACTTTTGTATACCTGAAATCGGATGGTAAAATCTGGAAAAAGAAAGTAAGTGCCGGATTAGAAAACGAGGAAGAAGTTGTTATCAACTCAGGCCTTAAGGAAAAAGATAAAATCTTCACGTCGATACCGGAAGGCGTTGAAAATATCGAATATATAAACGACCAAAAATAGTTTTTCTAACCACTTCTCTATTTTTAGAAAAAAGGTTCTCCCGGTTGGGTAGAACCTTTTTTATTAACCCTCGCTTAAATGTCAGTTCGAAAATGAAAGTTTTGATTACCCCTGACATTTAGACCTTATGTCGAAATGTGTCAAATATCCTTGGCCCGCCGATTTATCGGACGGATTGTATCCAAATAACTAATGCAGGGCCTTAGCCAGAATGGTAAAGTATTAACCTGAGTTCGATTAAAATTAGCGAGCTCAAATTTCAGTAAATGATTGATTTACAATATAAATTTTTGAGACATAGCGAGCTATGGTGATAAAATTTAGAGCCGTAAATCGATTATTTAATGAAAAGCTATGA
>JBNKOT010000194.1:0-3460 GCA_050294855.1 Draconibacterium sp.
AGACTGCCGGCGGCCAAAATCACAAGAAAGATTTCGAGTGGATGAGCTTTTACACTGCTCGAATAAATGAGCGGCTGAAAAAGTATATTATCGAGAATTTGTACCGACGCAAAAACAAGTGTCATCCAGCCCAGAAGTGGCAGCGTGTGACTCATAAAATCGGCATTGATATTTAGTGCTGCTCCAATTAATAATCCAACCGCTGCACCCATCCAGGGGCCAAGGTATGGAATCACATTAAACATTCCGCAAAAAAGACCAATTACTACCGCATGGTTAAACTCAATTCCAACAATTGTGAGCCCGGAAGTGACCAAAACCATTACCATAAAAACTTCGAAAAGCAAACCGATAAAATACCTTCTTAACAGGAATGCAATTGAACTTAAAATGTGTGCTACATTTTCTTCGTATTTGGTGGGTGACAATAGAATAATCATTTCGCTAAACATATTTTCTTCCTTCAAAAAGAAAAAAGTGATAAACGAAACCGAAAAGAACCCGATCAGAAATTCGCCAATTGCACCGGCAATTAAAGCAAATAAGTTGGAAAGTTGCGAGAAATCAATTCTGTTTCCAATCGTTTCGGTGATAATGTCTAAAAAGGTTTGGTTTTCGAAAGTCAACGCATCTTTACTAAAAAACTGTAAAAACTTAACGATTGGTTCCTCGATCGAGTCAAGAACCAGTGCAAAATCGATGTTAGAAAGTGTGTTTAATTCGTTAACAAGCAGTGGAATTATAAAACGGAAAAAGGAGATGAAAACAATCCAAAGCATAATGAGTGTTAAAAAGGCAGCGAAAGCTTTAGGAATTCTGAATTTTTTGAATTCGATTTTTGTGATCCAGCGCACCACTGGTTTCCCGATAAAAGCCAGAACAACCGAAATAAGAATGTAGGTAATAATTGCGCTGAAGTACCAAAGTAAAAACAGAATAAATACAAATCCGACAGCAAGCAGAATATTTTTTGTTTTGTCTTTTACCTGAATCATTTAGTCTGATTTTAAACAAATATATATTAATTAAAATCTGTTTCAAACTCCAGAATTCAAAATAAAACATTTTTCAAATCGTTTGTAAATTCAGTTGCGTCAAATAAAAAACATCCGGAAAATTAATCGTTTTCCCGGTCGTTTATTTTATTTCTCAGAAATAATCATCATTTCAAAATAATTCTCATCCAGTTTTTGTTTCCTGTAACTTTGTAACCTCTTTTTGCCAGTTCCTCCGAATGTCTTCCGGTGCCACAATTCACATCTAAAATTCTGGTGTTTTTATCGAATGCAATTTCTTTTCTATAAAATCGACTTCCTGTAAAGTTTCCTGGGTAAATATAATACGTATTATAAATTTGAAATACTTCGTTGTTCGAACAAAGTTAAAACGATTTGAGGGCGGCGAGTAAAAAACTAAACAACAAACATAAAACGATTTTAAAGTGTTGGTTTTTCAAAAATATTGAATTTTGGCTAGTATTTCAATGCAATTATCTATTTTTAAAAACTTTCTAAAGCGGTGAAAAAATATCTAAATACCATTTCAGCATTTCAGTTTTACCAGTTGGTAAGGTACACAACTTTGATTTTAATTGGTGTTGTTTTTACCAAAACAGCGCTCTCGCAAAGCGAAATCGGGAGTTACGAAACCTTTGTTTTTATTGCCGGTTCGGTAAGTTTTTTCTGGCTTAACGGTTTATTAAAAGCATTACTTCCGCTTGCTGCAAAAAAGGAAAAAACAAATATTTTCAGTGCTTTTGTTGTGATACAAATGCTGAGCATTTTTGCGGCGCTGCTTCTTTATTTATTACAACCGCTTTTTTCCGATTTCCTGCTAAACGATAAAGCAATTCCAGAAATTGGCTTGCTGATGTTGTTTATTATTATCGGTGTTCCGGCAAATCTGGTTGAATATTTTTACCTGATAAAAGAAAAAAAAGGAGCAATTGTTTGGTATGCAACGATCTCTTTTGTTGTGCAATTTCTGCTGGTAATAATTCCGCCGGTTTTGGGATACGACATTAAAATTGCATTGATTGGATTGGTAGCAGCTTCTGTACTTCGCTATTTGTGGTTGTGGATGGTGATGGTTTCGAATGCCGAAATTTACATTTCAAAAAACTTTATAAAAGAACATTTAAAATTGGGAGGACCATTGGTGGCTGCAACTTTTTTAAGTGGTTCGGCACAATTTATCGACGGATTTATTGTCACCTCGAAATTTAACGAAGAAACCTTTGCTGTTTTTCGTTATGGCGCTCGCGAATTGCCGCTTGCCATGTTGCTTGCCAATGCATTAAGTAATGCAATGCTGCCTGTTTTTGCACAAAAAGAAAATTTGAAGGAAAACCTGAAAAAATTAAAAAGCAGTGTTACCCGATTGATGCATTTTCTATTTCCTTTAACAGCTGTTTTAATGTTGATTTCGCACTGGGTTTTTCCGGTGGTTTTTAATGCTCAATTCGAAAAAAGTGCCAGCATTTTTAATATCTACTTACTGCTGGTAATCAGTCGTTTGCTAATGCCACAAACCCTTCTGAACGGATTGAAAATTACCCGCCCGATTATGAATGCAGCATTTTTAGAACTTGTATTAAATGTTTCGTTAAGTCTTATTTTGGTGCAGTTTCTTGGAATAGAAGGTGTGGCCTATGCAACGGTTGCAGCCTACCTATTCGAAAAAATGTACCTCGCAGTGGTTGTGAAACGACGATTGAATGTTGTGTTTTCGGAATGTGCACCGGCAACTATTTTTACTTTGTATTCTTTGGGTATACTTGTAATCTTTATTTTTGTGGAAATTATTTTAAAATAGTATGGATTTTATTCTCGATAATAAAGAAACCGAGCAGAAGTTTCAACACTTGTTAAAAATCATCAAATTGCGAAAAAACGGAGAAGTTTCCGAGATGATGAAAAGCAAGGGAATTGAATACAAACTCAACTGGGGTGTTTCTATTTTTGAATTGCGCGAAATGGCAAAAGCTTTCGAGCCCGATCATGTTCTTGCACTAAAACTGTGGAACAAACAATGGCGCGAAACTTTAATTCTGGCCACGCTGATAGACGATCCGGATGAAGTGTCGGAAGAACAAATGGATTTCTGGACAAAAACCCTGGGGAGTGCCGAAATTGCTGAACAGGCCTCTACAAATCTTTGGGTGAAAAGTAAATTTGCCTTTGTAAAAGCGCTGGAATGGTGTCGTGGTAAAAAACATTTGGTTCGCTTTTCGGGTGTGCATTTGGTGGGGCGTTTGGCAATTACTGACAAACGGGCAATCGACGAAATGTTTGATTCTTTCTTCGAAGAATTTCAAACCCTGGCCAAAGACAAAAAACTTTATACCGTTTTATACCGAACTTTAATTGCCATTGGAGTGCGATCTAAATATTTGAACGCCAAATGTATTGAGCTGGCACAGGTCTTGCAGGTAAGCAGTTCTGAAGTGGCTATAAAACTG
>JBNKOT010000195.1:0-7456 GCA_050294855.1 Draconibacterium sp.
GAAATTGCTGATCGTCTAATCTGACTTGTTAATCCATAGATTTCTTCCTTTGGAAAAATTGCTGAAACTTTATAAATATCTTTGACTAGGTCAATTCCCTTTTGCCAAACTTTCAAATTCTTAAATTTTTTCATGATTCAACTTATTTATTAGTTAACACTTTTTGCTAAAAGCTATTGGCTTGAAGCTAATCGCTGAAATTACTCCAGGCGAATCTTAAATTTCTTAATACTCAATGCAATAAAAAACATTGTCATCGCAAAGAGTATCAATATTTCCTTCCAAATAAATAAAATGCCAACACCTTTTAACATGATTCCTCTGATTGCTGAAATAAAGTATTTTGCGGGCATGAAATGACTAAGAATTTGAAGTGCTTTAGGCATGTTCTCAATCGGAAAAATGAATCCCGAAAGCAGAATTGTCGGCAACATTAAACCGATCATCGATATAAACATAGCTACCATTTGGTTTTTTGCAATGGTCGAAATTAGTATGCCCAAACAAAGCGCCATCAGAATAAAAAGTATGGTTACCAACATGAGTAAAATAAAGCTTCCGGTAATCGGCACTCCAAAAACAATCTTTCCCACCAATACAATAATAAAGGCGTTGATAATCGATAAAAGTAAATAGGGGAGGACTTTCCCAATAATTATTTGTGTGGGGCGAAGCGGCGAAACAAGTAAAATTTCCATGGTCCCAAGTTCTTTTTCGCGGGTGATGGAAATGGAAGTCATCATCGCAGAAATCAACATTAATATCAACGCCATTACACCCGGAACAAACATGTAAGCACTTTTTAATTCTTCGTTAAAATACATTCTCACCTCGGGAATAATTTGCAGCGGCATTTTCTGATTCGGATAAAGTTTACTGATATAATCGTTTACAATTCCCTGGGTATAAGAAATCGATAGTTTTGCCATATTTGGATCCGAAGCGTCGGCGATGAGCTGCATTTCGGCGGTGCCTTCTTTTATCAGATTCTGACCAAAATTGCTTTTGAAAATAATCACTTCTTTTACTTTTCCTTTTTTGAAAATACCATCGATGTCGTTAATGTTTTCAAGGTTTTCGTCAAGAATAAAATAACCCGAAGAAAGTAGCTTGTTGGTTATTTGCTGTGTTGTTTCATCTTTCGACTGGTCGTAAATCACAATGTGAATGTCGTTGATTTCACTTTTTATTACCGTTCCAAAAATCAGAAGCTGTGCAAGCGGAATCCCAAATAAAATCAGCATTGTCCGAGGATCGCGAAAGATGTGAAAGAATTCCTTTTTTATGAAAGATATGAGTTGAGTCATCATTAAAGAGTAGTTAGTCGTTAGTCCTAAGACTCTTTTGAAGTCCGGTTGTCATTTTCTGAATTTCATCTAGTTCGGATGAAAGATCATCGAATTTTTCTTTTTCCAGATAATGTAAATTGGTAGCTATCAATAATTGTGTTTCAGGTTCAAATGATGATCCTTTGGCAATATCTAAAAAATGAGAAAAATCTTTTTTACTTCCTCTTCCTGCACCTTCTGCAATATTTGATGGAATTGAAATTGCACACCTTCTGATTTGTGATGTGAGCCCATAAATTTCTTCTTTTGGGAATGTTCTCGTTATTGAATAGATTTCGGTTACCATATTAATAGATTTTCGCCAAATTTTTAATTCTTTAAATTTATTCATGGGTAGATTTTAGTTATATATTTTTAAAATCAATTCTTGTTTTTATCACGTTTCTTTTTTCTTACTACTAATTACTCAATACTCACTACTAATTACTCAAAACTTGTCTTCACCTTGCTATCTTAATAAACACCTCATCCATATTTTTTGATTTGTATTTTTCTTTGAGTTTGGCGGGGGTGTCGAGTGCTTCGATTTTGCCGTCGTCCATTATTGAAACGCGGTCGCAATATTCTGCTTCGTCCATGTAGTGAGTGGTAACAAAAACGGTAATTCCGTTGTTGGAAGCTTCGTAAATTAAATCCCAGAATTTGCGTCGTGTAACCGGATCGACACCTCCGGTTGGTTCATCGAGAAATACAATTTTTGGATCGTGAAAAATGGCCACCGAAAATGCCAGTTTTTGCTTCCATCCCAATGGAAGATCGCCAATTAGTTTGTTTTTT
The DNA here is from genome assembly GCA_050294855.1 of Draconibacterium sp. GTDB lineage: Bacteria > Bacteroidota > Bacteroidia > Bacteroidales > Prolixibacteraceae > Draconibacterium. Next base: position 2,127 of record JBNKOT010000195.1, read on the forward strand.
ACTTCGGTGAGTTCCAGTTTTTTTAAGAGTTCGGCTTCTTTTCTTTTTCTTTCTTTAACTGGTATTCCGTATATTCCGGCGTAGAATTGTATGTTTTCTGAAATCGTTAAATCTTCGTACAACGAAAACTTCTGACTCATGTAACCGATGTTATTTTTGATCTTCTCGGTTTCTTTATACACATCGAATCCGGCAACATTTAATTCTCCTGAAGTTGGATAGGATAGCCCGCACAAAATTCTGATGGCCGTTGTTTTTCCTGCTCCGTTTGCCCCCAGAAATCCAAAAATTTCACCTTTGTAAACGTCAAAAGTCAGGTTGTTGTTGGCAACAAAAGAGCCAAATTTTTTGACCAGATTTTTAACGCTTATTATTTTTTCTTTCATGTGTTTTGTTTCATTAAAATCAATCGCTTGCCTGCTTTTAATTTATTAATGTTTCATTTTTTTCTCACAGCCCAACGCCATCAGTTCTATTCCTTCATCAACTCCATAAATACGTCTTCAATTTCGGGATGGATTTCTTCCACCAAAACATCTTCGTGCCCCAGATTGTGCAAGTAAATATCCAGTTCGTTCGATTCAACTTCATCATTAATTCCGGTAAAATGTACAAACTGTCCGAATGCAAAAACCGATTCGGCTTTTTCGAACGCGCGCAGATCGTTAATTAATTTATACATGTTTGTGGAACGTGCCTGAATAATTCTGCGCGAAAATTTTTCGGTAATTCTTGCCGGAGTATCTACATCCATTATTTTTCCGTTTTGTAACAAAGCAACGCGGTCGCACAAAACCGCTTCGTCCATGTAGGGAGTCGACACCAAAATAGTGATTTCTTTTTGTTGTAAATTTTTAAGCATTTCCCAGAATTCTTTTCGCGAAACCGCATCAACGCCAGTGGTTGGCTCGTCGAGAATCAGAATCTTTGGTTTATGAATGAGCGCGCACGACAAGGCAAGTTTTTGTTTCATCCCACCCGAAAGCTTTCCGGCACGGCGGGTTTTAAAAGGTTCGATCTGATAATAAATATCGTGAATGAGATCGTAGTTCGCTTCGACGGTTGTTCCAAAAACACTAGCAAAAAAGTTCAGATTTTCTTCCACGCTTAAATCCTGGTAAAGCGAAAATCGTCCGGGCATGTAACCCACAATCCGACGGATCTTTTTAAAATCTCTGATCACGTCTTTGTTGTCGATTGTTGCTTCCCCGGTATCGGATTTCAGCAGCGTTGTTAATATGCGCATCAAAGTTGTTTTTCCTGCGCCGTCTGGACCGATTAATCCAAACAATTCGTTCTTTTGTATTTCAAGCGAAATATTATCCAAGGCCTTTGTTTCTCCGTACGACTTACTGATATTTTTTATTAAAAGCATATTTGTTTATTCCTAATTACTGGTTCAAAGTGCTCTATTCCTGAATACTGTACACTACGACCGATTAGCAAACAACGCGTTAGCGATTATTCACTAAAACAAAATCTCTCCCGGCATTCCTATTTTTAATGTTCCATCGTTTTTCACCATTACGATTACGGCATAAACCAGTTTTACACGTTCTTCTTTTGTCTGTATAATTTTGGGTGTAAATTCGGCTTCCGAAGAAATCCAGGTCACTTTTCCAGATAAGGTTTGATTTTCTGTTGCCGTTTTATCGATGAGTACATCAACGGTTTGCCCGATTTTAATGTTGGGCAAAACTGCGCCACTGATGTAAACTTTTAATTCCAACTCACTCAAATCGGCCATTTTAAATAGTGGTTTGCCGGGTGTTGTCATTTCTCCCAAACGTGCATAGGTTTCCAGTACCATACCCGAAATGGGTGATTTTACTTTACAACGATTTAACTGATCGTTTAGCGAAAGTTTTTGTGCATTGAGTACTTCCAATTCTTTTGCAACAGAAGTAAACTGCGTTTTGGTACTTTCAATTTGTTTCTCGATTACTTTTATCTGTCCTTGAATATCGTCGAGTTGTTTTTGTGTGGAAGCGCCATCAGCAAGCATTTTTTTTATGCGATCTTCGTTAATCTGAAGGTTGTATTTTTGTTCGTTTAAAACGTCAATTTGCGACTGAATCGATGCCCGGCGGGATTCAACAGATTGTTTTTTTGCGTCGATTTGTTTAACCTGAATTTTCAGTTGAACCGTGTCGATAATTGCGCTTACAAAATTGCTTGCAATTTGTTGACCTTTTTCAACATTAAACTGAAGAATTTTTCCGGGTGTTTCTGCAGAAACAATGGTTGTTTCTGCTTCAAAATTCCCAAATGCGTCAGATTGTTGTGTTTTGGTTTTGCATCCGAAAAACAAAATGCTGATAATAAGGATGATGAGTGTGTATTTCATGATTGTTGTATTTTGTTATTTTATTCTTTTTTACTGATCTAAGATTTACGTTGAACTTTGAACTCCCAACTCACTTGCTTCCTTTAATTAAATTGTATTTTTCTTTCGATTCGTTCAACTGTATTTTATACAATTCGTTGTTGAGTTTCGAAACCGTTTCAGCCTGAACTTCCTGAATATAGTCGGAAGCAGTAATTACCTGGTTTCGAAGTTTTGAGGCTGCAGCTGTTGCAATTTCTGTTCGGAGTTCCACCATTTGCTGGTTGTTTTGCAGCATTTTATCGAGTTGGATCATCTGCGCTTTCTGTTGAGCCAGAAGTATTTGTATGCTTTGCGAAAAGGTTTCTTTTTGCGTTTGCAGCATTTGTTGTTGCAACTGAATTGCTTGTTTCTGACGACTCGTGTTTTTCCAGTCGAATGCTTTCCACGAAACACCCACGCCCACCAAATAATAGCCTTTGAATTCATCGAGGAGCATATTTAATCCTGGTTTTCCATAGCCCAGCTGACCAAAACCAAATAATTTAGGATTTCTTGTTTTGTCCAACAATTCCATTTGCGTACCGAGTTGATTTTGCTGACTCGTTAAAAAGAGAAGTTCCGGACGATTTAGTTCGTCATCAAATTTTATTGCAGTTTCGTTAAACAAAAAATTAGCATTTTCAGCAATTGTTTTTCCGGTTAAAATCGATAACATTTGTGTGGAGGCAGATTTAGCAGCATCGAGTTGAATGGTATTTTGGTCGATGTTTAAAATTTCGGCTTTTATAACCAGTTCCGCCGATTTTTCGATCACTCCGTTTTTAATTCCCGATTCGATATTCTTTAATTGTTCGATTAAAACTTTTTGTTGAGCCAGCAACACGTTTTTTTGTTTTTCGACAATTAAGGACGTAAAAAATGCCTGCGAAACCTGTTCGTTGAGTTTATAAAGTTCAACTTCCAGATTGTTTAGATTACTCCTCAGAATGGCATCTTCCAGTGTTCTATTTGCTTTGCTGATTCCACCGTCCCAAATGTTTTGTTGCAATTCGGCGTAGGCACTGTATCGGTCTTTTGTAACGCTTGGAATAGAAATACCAGGCATCTTAATCGGAATTTCTGTTACATCCGATTGATAAGTTATTTGTCCGTTTAAGGAAACTTGTGGCAAATAATTGGTTTCGTTGTTTTTTTGTTTTAATGCTGAAATTTGCTGCCAGATTTCGCTCTGTTTTAAATTAGGGTAATTTTCTCTTGCCCAAAAGTAGCAACTGTCAAGCGGAATTTCTGTTTGTGCAAAAACCATTTGAAATGGCAGCATCAGAAAAATTAAAAATCGTTTCATTTTAAAAGTATTGAATTAAGTACAAAGTCTTTTACAGTAGTTTTTCTGTTTTCCAGAAATTGCGCGTAGGCTTTCTTGTCGTTTTCAAAAAGCATGAGTTTCATTAGTGGTTTGGCAGCAAACGGAAAAATACTAAGTCCGAGCACATTTACCATTAATTCACGTGGATCCATTTTACGGATTTTCCCGGCTTCCATTTCTTTTTCGAACATGGTAAAAATCTGATTGGGATTAATGCCCTGTTTTTTCATTACGGTAGCTAAAAATTCAGGGTCGCGATTAATTTCTTTGAGTATGAATATTGGAATAAATGGATTTTTTAATAATACGTCGATGTACTGATCAATAAAAAATCCAAGTTTTTCTTCAATGGGTTGATCCGAAAGAATTAAAAATTCGATTTTAGGAAAAATCTGTTGAAATACTTTTTTGAAAATGGCTTCAAAAAGTTTCTGTTTTGTCCGAAAATAATAATGCAGCAATGCTTTATTTATACCGGCAGTATCCGCAATTTCCTGCATTCTTGTGCCATCCATTCCTTTTTGTACAAATACGGAATGTGCAGCTTCCAGTATTTTTTCTTCGGTATTGTCTTTTTTTATTGTATTCATTTATCCAAATAGTTTAACCAGTTGGTCAAATGTAGATCATTTAAAATTAATTTGCAAAATATTTGACTAAAAAGTTTAACTAAGTGGTTAAAATTAAATTTGTCGAACGTAGTCGATCAAAAAACAAATCTATTTTTTTGTGATTTTAAAAGCGATATCGGGATGTATGGTTTTTAATTCAGGAACAAGCAAATCTAATTTACCATTTCTAGCGCTTACCGTTTCCGTCTTTATTGTTTCGCCTGTCCAGGTTTTGTACCAAGAAACAGTATAAGCAGCATTCTCGGTTTTTGAAATGGTAAGTTGCAGACCACTGATCGTAGAACTTTCGTAAGAACGCACCCATCCGAAGCTGTTTTCGCCGGAATCCATAACGTAAAAATCGGCACCCTCTGCAGCACATTTTGCGGGTTTAAATGGTTCGTTGGCAAAATCGATATTGTTTACAAAAGCAGAAACGTGTTTTAATTGTTGCCAATCTTGTTTGTTTAAAACCGGGTAATCCCACCAGACCGGAATTCCGGCCAATCCGTTTGTTAGCGTTGCCCACAAGGTATTGTGATAGTGGATGTGATAATTGGGATCGCGCATTCGATAATACTCAAGACCGGCACCCGATTCTCCAAAAATCGCGGGTTTTTCAAAATCATTCCAAAAACGCTGGCTGGCCCAGGCATAATTGTAAACGCCACTGCGCATGGTGTCTTTTGGATATTTCATTTCCCAACCCTGCGCCGGATACATGTGAATGTTCGGAATGTCGTTTCGTTCGTAAAGCGCTTTTCTGTACTGTTTAAAACCGCCGCTAAACGATGCCGTCGTTGGATGCTGGTAGGGATCGTTTTCTTTAAAATAACGATTACTTTTTTCAACCCAATTGTAACAATCATCGTGTCGGCCGTGTTCCCAGCCATCGGTGCCGTTCATTTCGTTAATCAGCTCCCAAATTCCCCAACTTTGGCTGTGTGCAAAACGCGCAATTAAATAACGGTATTTTTGTTTTTGGTATTCCCAAACCAGCGAATCGCTGTACACATCGTCAACA
>JBNKOT010000196.1:0-10339 GCA_050294855.1 Draconibacterium sp.
GATGAAAAAACAGCTACGGAAGATGCCGATCGTTTAACCCTGTTGCTTCCGGGTAATCAGGTTGATCTGATTGAAGCGGTGGCAGCGGTAAATCCGTATACCATTGTAGTAATGCAAACCATGGGAATGGTTGAAGTGGAACAATTTAAAAATAACCCGAATATTCCGGGAATTATTTGGACTGGTTACAACGGGCAGGCTCAGGGAACTGCAATGGCAAAAATTCTGTTCGGCGATGTAAATCCGGGTGGAAAGCTGAATGTAACATGGCATAAATCTGTAAACGATTTGCCCGATTTTAACGATTACACTCTACGTGGTGACGGCACAAACGGAAGAACTTACTGGTACAACAACAAAGAAGTTTCATACGAATTCGGATACGGAATGTCATACACTACTTTTAATTACAGCAATTTCAAAATCAGTAAAACCAACATTACACCAAACGATAAAATTACGCTTACCGTTGATGTTAAAAATACAGGCAATGTTAATGGTGATGAAGTTGTACAGATTTATGTTAAAACTCCCGACAGTCCGGCTGCTTTGGAAAGACCAATTAAACGATTGAAAGGTTTTAAAAGAGTTACAATTCCGGTAGGCCAAATCAAACAGGTTTCAATTGATATCGACTGCAAAGATCTTTGGTTTTGGGATGCCGAAAAAGGTAATATCACCTTCGATCAGGGTAAATATATTTTTGAAATCGGTGCATCTTCCAGAGATATTAAAGGTGTGGTTGAGGCAAGAATGAATGGTATTTACAAATCTGTTTTAAGTACCGTAGTTGCAGAAAGCGACAAAGTTGTATTGCGGCCGGGTAACACGATTCAGACTCGTGTAACAGCTGCTATGTCAGACGATAGTTTCTTCGATATTTCGAAAGCTGAAATTGAATACAAAAGCAACAACCCGGCGGTGGTAAGCGTGGATGAAAATGGCAAAGTTACTGCTACCGGAGTGGGTGTGGCATCGGTATTTGCTTATGTAACCATCGACCGAGTAACCGAATCAAACAGCTATCCTGTAAAAGTTATGCCCGACCTTAATCCAAAATCAATTTTTGTAAACGGCAAAGTCATTGAAGGCTTTAACAAAGACGTAAAAGCATACAGTTATCTGCTGGATAATAAAACCAAAGTGCCGGAACTGCAAGCAACGGCTGCCGGAAAAGGAATTACTGTTGACATTCAGCAGGCAAAACAGATTCCCGGAACCGCTGTGGTGAAATTCATTGATATCATTACGCTTGAAACCAATACCTACTATTTCAATTTTGATATGGAAGCAGTTAGCGACGAGTTCAACGGTGCTGTTGGAAGCCAGTGGAAGTGGATCAGGGAAAATGCCGTTACACACAGCCTTTCGGCAAACAATGGCAGCCTGACGATTACCAGCGAAGTTGGCGATGTTTCGGAAGGTACCAACAATGCCAAAAACATTCTGCTGCAAAGTGCCAATAACGATTGGACTGCCGAAACAAAACTAACGGCTTCACGAATGCCTTCTCAACCTGAAAATGCCGGAATTCTGGCCTACCAGGACGATGATAATTTTGTGAAATTCATGTTCCGTGCAGTAATAAAAACCACACGCCAAAGAGAGCCGCAAACCGGTACCATCGATTTGATGATGGAAGAAAACGGCATTGCAAAATCGCTGGCTTCTTTTAACCTGAAAACCGAAATTACCGGCGACCAGTCTTTGGTACTCAAACTTGATAAAAAAGGAAGCATTTATACCGCTTCATATTCGTTGGATGGCGAAAACTTCGAAATCCTGGGAACAGCAGATCTGGCCTTAAGAGACATAAAAACAGGCTTAATGGTAGGCGACGGGATTATTACCGGTTATATGAAAAGCACTTTCTGGTTTGATTCCGACACAACAAAACCGGATTCGCCGTTTGATGTGGCTTTCGATTATTTCCGGATAACAAATAGCGGACTAAAACAATAAAATATAAACTATTAACAAACAAATTATGATGTCTAAAATTCTAAACGTATTCGTTATTCTATTGATGGCCAGCGGGATTTGCTCGGCACAATCATCATCAGAAGTCATAGAGGATTTCAAACCCTCTTCAGTCAATCAACCCGGAAAGGAATACCCTATGGTAAATTCTGAAGGCCGCATGCGTGTTCAAATTTCTGCACCCGATGCTCATAAAGTTCAACTTGATGTTAGCGCAGTTAAATACGATTTGGTTAAAGATGACAAAGGTGTCTGGACTGGTGAATCAGCACCACAGGACGAAGGATTTCATTACTATCAACTTTGGGTTGACGGAGCAGCAGTGCCCGATCCAAACAGCTTGTATTTTTACGGCGCCAGCCGTTGGGGAAGTGGTATTGAAATTCCGGCACACGACCAGGAGTTTTATGCTCTGAAAAATGTTCCGCACGGCGAGGTACGCGAGCTTCAATATTTCTCGGAAAGCAACAAAACTATGCGCAGGTGTTTTGTTTACACACCTCCGGGGTACGACAACAATCCTGAAAAACGTTACCCGGTGTTGTATTTGCAACATGGTGGTGGCGAAAACGAAACCGGATGGTCGAACCAGGGACACGCTGGTTTGATAATGGACAACCTGATTGCAGAAGGTAAATCCGTTCCGTTTATTATTGTTATGGACAACGGTACCTGGGCAATGGCAAGGCCACCACGGAGAGAGCAAGGCGAACGTCCGGCACAGTGGCCACCTCAAGGTTGGGCCGATGGTTTTATGAATACTTTGCTAAAGTACATTATCCCGATGATCGACACGAAATACCGTACTTTGGCCAATCCGGCAAATCGCGCCATGGCAGGCCTTTCGATGGGAGGTATGCAAACCCGTGTTATAACGCTGGCTCACCCCGAAGTTTTTTCATCTGTAGGTGTATTTAGTGGCGGGAGCATAAGTTTGGAAGACCTCGAAGAAAACCCGGAATTTAAAGACAACATCAAGTTGGTATTTATCAGCTATGGCAGCCGCGAATTGGAAAACCGCAGAATAGGTTTTGGCGGAGATCCAAAGGAGAACACTGAAGCAATTCAAAACGCCGGTATGAATACCCATTTTTATGTATCTCCTGAAACGGCTCATGAATGGCAAAGCTGGCGCCGCAGCCTTTATCAGTTTGCTCCTTTGTTATTCAAAAATTAAAAACATGCAGGTAAAATTGGTAAAGAAAAGCTAAAATAACAGACTTCGACTTCGCTCAGTCTGACTGTCACTGTGAGCGGAGTCGAACTGTGAAACAATAGCTTCTGAATTAGTTCTGCCTTTCAATAATTAACTATTAACTGTAATAAATAATCTTAAAAACATGAAAAAGTATTTTTCAACATTAATTGTGTTCTTTGTTTTCTCACTTACGCTGTGTGTAGCGCAAAGCGAAAGACCCGCAATAAAAGAAGATTTTAAACCATCAACATTAAACCAGCCGGGAAAAGAATATCCACAGGTAAACTCGCAGGGTTATGCCCGGTTTCGCGTTGAAGCTCCCGACGCACAAAAGGTAAATGTTAGCCTTGGTCTGGGCGGAAGAGGAGGCACAGATCTTACAAAAGCCGAGGATGGCTCCTGGATGGGAACAACCGAGGGACCTATGGATGAAGGATTTCATTATTATCATCTTACGGTTGATGGCGGAACATTTAACGACCCAGGTGCACTGAATTTCTATGGTTCTACCCGCTGGGAAAGCGGCATCGAAATTCCAGCTCACGATCAGGATTTTTACGCACTGAAAAGCGTTCCTCACGGTAATGTTCAGCAAATTCTTTTCCCATCAAAAAGCACAAATACATCCCGCAGGGCTTTTGTTTACACTCCTCCGGGTTACGAAAAAAATCAATCGGTACGTTATCCTGTGCTCTACCTACAACATGGCTGGGGCGAAGATGAAACCGCATGGAGCAACCAGGGACATGCCAATCTAATCATGGACAACCTGATTTCCGAGGGCAAAATCAAACCATTTATCATTGTGATGACCTACGGAATGACCAACGAAATTAAGTGGGGAGGAATAAGAGATTTCAAAATAGATGCCTTTCAAACTGTGCTTGTCGATGAATTAATCCCTTATGTGGATACAAACTTTCGTACCAAAGCAGATCAACCTCACCGCGCAATGGCAGGGCTGTCGATGGGTGGCATGGAAACAAAAATGATCACGCTTAACAAACCTGAGGTATTTTCGCATTACGCGCTGTTAAGCGGCGGAACGTATGCTCCCGATGACATCAAAGACAAGTCGAAAGTAAAACTTATATTTTTGAGTTGCGGAAGCAAAGAACGGCCTGACGGAGTAAAGAATGCGACTATTGCTTTAAAAGATGCCGGTATTAACGCCATTTCATATGTATCTGATGGAACAGCTCACGAATTCCTTACCTGGCGCCGCAGCTTGCATGAACTTGCACCACTTCTTTTTAAGGATTAATTTTGAGTGGTAATTTGAATAAATAATAAAAAGTGAATTACATGATTTGATAATAAGCACCACTATGAAAAAATCAATCTATTTAATTGCTATAGCAATCGCATTAATTCTAAACGCTTGTTCTACTCTTCCTCCCAATCAGGTTAAAGTGGAGCAAGGTATCGTTGAGGGAACTATTGAAAATGATTTGACAGTTTTTAAAGGAATACCATTTGCCGCACCTCCGGTAGGTGAATTGCGCTGGAAAGCACCGCAAACTGCGACAGAATGGGATACAGTGCTTCAGGCAAACAAGTATGCACCGGCGGCAATGCAGGGCGGAAATCCTCCATCGGGTAAAAGTGAAGATTGCCTTTACCTGAACATCTGGACACCTGCTAAGTCTGCTAAAGAAAAAGTACCGGTTTTGGTATGGATTTATGGTGGTGGATTTAGTTTTGGTTCTACCGGTGAGCCTGGTTATGATGGCACAAAACTTGCCGAAAAAGGTGTTGTACTGGTGAGTATTGCCTATCGTGTTGGGCAACTAGGTTTTTTGGCACATCCGGAATTGAGTGCTGAAAATCCAAATCATGTTTCAGGAAATTATGGATTGCTGGATATGATTGCCGGACTTCAATGGATTCAGAAAAATATTGAAGCTTTTGGTGGAGACCCCGAAAAAGTAACCATTTTTGGCGAATCAGCCGGTGGCATTGCGGTTAGCATGTTGTGTGCCTCTCCTTTGGCAAAAGGATTGTTTCATGGCGCCATTTCTCAAAGTGGTGGTTCGTTTGGACCAACCCGCACAACTACTTTCCCCGGAGAAAATATGAAAACGTTGAAACAGGCTGAGGCGGATGGAATAGCTTATGCCGAAAAAGTAGGCGTTTCTTCTCTTGCAGAATTGCGCAAAGTTGAAGCAGACAAACTTCCTTTGGGAATGGGATTTGGTGGCGGATGGCCCATTGTGGATGGCTATGTAATTCCGGATGATCAACATAAACTTTATGAGGAAGGAAAATATAACGACACACCAATTTTGGTCGGTTATAATTCGGATGAAGGTGCTAGTTTTAGCCGGGAAAAAACTCCTGAAGAATTTATCTCCGGGGTTCAGAAACGGTACGGAAAATTTGCTGACGACCTGGTAAAGGCTTATCCGGTTGGCGAAAATAATGTTCCAAAAACAGCACGCGATCTTATGCGTGATGCTGCATTTGGATGGCAAACATGGAGCTGGGCAAGGCTTCATTCTCAAACTGGCAAATCGAAGGTCTTCTATTACTATTTCGATCAACACCCTGATTATCCTGAAGATTCGCCTCGTTACGGTTATGGTTCTCCGCACGGACAGGATGTGGCTTATGTATTTATGCACGTTAATGCCGACAACCAATCGGACGTTGCACTCTCCGATGCAATAGGAACCTACTGGACCAACTTTGCCAAATATGGCGACCCTAATGGTGAGGGTGTTCCCACCTGGCCGGCTTTTAGTGATGAAAATCCTGAAGTGATGTATCTTACAGGTCCAACGCCATTTATTGGCCCGGTTCCAAGTGCCGAATCATTGGAAGTACTTGATGATTATTTCGAATGGAGACGAACTCCTGAAGGTGAAACATGGGCAAAATAATGAAGAATATAAGACTAAAACTGATTTTAATCCTCATTGCAGGATCACTATTTGCGAATGAAAAATCTTTTTCGCAAGATCCGAACTTTCACATTTACCTCTGTTTCGGTCAGTCGAATATGGAAGGCGCTGCGAGGGCTGAGCTTCAGGATTCAACTGTTAACCCGCGCTTTCAGGTTATGGAGGCGGTTAGCTGTGATAATTTAGACCGCAAAATGGGCAACTGGTATCCGGCTGTTCCACCTTTGTGCCGTTGCAAAACTAATTTAGGTCCCGCCGATTATTTCGGGAGAACAATGGTTAAAAATCTTCCAAAGAAAATAAAAGTTGGCGTGATTGTGGTGGCCATTGGTGGTTGTAAAATTGAACTTTTCGACAAAGAAAATTATCAATCGTATGTTGAAACTGCTCCGGGCTGGATGAAAGGAATGATCAAGGAATATGACGGAAATCCATACGAACGGTTGGTTGAAATGGCTAAACTGGCTCAAAAAGATGGCGTAATCAAAGGCATTTTGCTTCACCAGGGAGAATCAAACCCAAACGACAGTCTGTGGACACGAAAAGTAAAAGGTGTTTATGATAATCTGATAAAAGATTTGAACCTCGATCCTAAGAATATTCCGCTTCTTGCAGGTGAAACGGTAAATGCCGATCAGGGTGGAGTTTGCGCCGGGTTTAACGAAATTATGGTTACACTGCCCGAAACGCTGCCCAATTCATATGTAGTTTCTTCAGCCGGTTGTGCTGATAGACCAGATAATCTGCATTTCAGCGCTGCAGGTTATCGCGAGCTTGGGAAACGATATGCGGAAAAAATGCTATCGCTGATGGGAGTGAAATAGTAAACAACAAATACTGACAGGAAAATTTATGTAAGTTCCTGAATGTCTTCAAATTTTTTAACATTCAGAAATCAAAAAATTTTAAACAGATGAAAGTACTGTATGTAATAATTATGATAGCTGTAACCACGTTGTTTTTTCAAACACAAGTGGCTGCACAGCGATTTGATAAACTTCCGCGGAGTACTCCCGAACAGGAAGGTGTTTCTTCTAAAGGAATTGTTAATTTCTTAAATGCCTGCGATACAAGCGGTCTCGAAAATCATAGTTTTATGATGCTCAGGCATGGAAAAGTTATTGCCGAAGCTTGGTGGAAACCTTACGGACCAGAATACAAACACATCATGTATTCGGCCAGTAAAACTTTTACCGCCACTGCTGTTGGTCTTGCGGTTTCGGAGAACAAACTGAAAGTAACTGACAAAATTATCTCATTTTTCCCTTATTCGCTTCCCGATTCTATCAGTGAGTACATGAAAGAAATGACAGTAAAAGACCTGTTAACTATGTCAGCAGGCCAGGACCCTGAACCAAGCGCCTGGGGGGCTGGTGGAGACTGGATAACTCATTTTATATCAACAGAACCAAAGTACAAACCGGGTACAGTTTTTAAATACAACAACATGGCCACTTTTATGCTTTCGGCCATTGTTCAGCAGGTAACCGGCGAAACAGTATTTGATTACCTCCTGCCACGGATTTTTAAACCGCTGGGAATACGCGGAATCGACTGGGACCTGAATCCGCAGGGAATTACAATGGGAATGATTGGCTTAAGACTTCGGACTGAAGACCTTGCAAAATTTGGTCAGCTGCTTTTGAATAGCGGAGTTTGGAATGGCAAACAATTAATCCCAAAAGAATGGATAAAAGAGGCTACTGCTTTTCAGATTAAAAATTCGGAAGAACCTGAAGAAAAAAGAAGTCTGAGCGACTGGGGACAGGGATATGCCTATCAGATGTGGCGTGGTAAAAACAACACTGTAAGGGTTGATGGAATGGGAGGCCAGTTTGTGGTGCTCATCCCCGATAAAGATGCCATTGTTGTGTTCACTGCCAATAATTCAAATACACAAAAACAGCTCGATCTGATGCATAATTACCTGATTCCAGCAATTAAGTCAGACAAGTCGTTGGTGCCGAATCCTTCATCTCATGAAGAAATGACAAAAAAGGCAGCCACCTTAAATATCAGTCCCGGATTCGAAAAATCATCAGAATCAGATTTTGAGAAGTTAGTTTCCGGAAAAGAATTTATTCTTTCAGAAAATGACAATAAAATTCAGTCTGTCTATATCTCATTTAAAGATGTGAACTGTACTTTTGCCATCAAGAGAGACAACGCGGTTTCATCCATAAAAGCAGCTGAAAAAGAATGGCTGGTTTCAAATACCTCATCGGCTTCGCTTTTAGCACCTCCGCGCAGTAATTTTTCCAAATCGGTTGATGCAAATTATACCATTTTACAGCCATCGATAAAAGTGGCTGCTCAATACGCCTGGACCGAAGAAAAAACATTGGAAATTACGGGTCGGTTTGTGGAAGAAACGCTTGGTTCAGAAACCATCGTTTGTAAATTTTCTGAACAAAACAATGAAGTTAGAATTACCATCGAACCAAAAACTCCGGCAAGGTCAGGAAGGAGATTTGGAAATCGGCAACCTGTTGTATTAAGAGGAACAATGGTTAATTTTTGATTTTACAATGTTGCATAAAAGAAAAATAATTGTAGAGGTCAGGAAATATTCTTGTTTTTATTTAGAAAAGTTCATCGTATGAAAAACATTTTAAATAAGCTAATAAGAAACGAATCGGTACTATTCTTACTGATTTTTGTTATTGCTGCTTTTTTCTATATGTTCAAGCTTGGATTCAGTGATTTGTGGAGTGATGAGATATATACCAAAACAATGTTGGAGGGCTCCCTACCCGACTTTTTTGCCAAGTTTAAAAACGATTTACATCCACCATTATATTATCTGGCATTACGCGTTTTTACTGCTTTGTTCGGTTTTAATGTTATAACATTACGGTTATTTTCGGTTCTGGGAGTATTGTCAACATTATTGCTGGCGTACTTTACCGGTCAACGTATTTTTGGCAAACAAGGTGCACTTTATTTTTGCCTGATGTTACTTTCAATTCCAATGTTGGCAGCCTACTCACACCAGGGCCGGATGTACACTTGGGCAGCATTTTCGGGTACTGGAATATTTCTTTATGCTTACCTGTTCATGAAAACGGGGAAAAATCGCGATTTGGTCTTTCTTTTTGTTTTCACGGTAATAGCCATGTATGTCCACTATTATAGTATGGCTGCGGCATTTGTGGCAAATTTGTTTGTTTTATTGTATCTCCTTTTCACTAAAAATAAAAAATGGCTTCCTCATTTCTTGTCATTAATATTGGCAATCCTGTTGTTTCTCCCGTGGCTCTTAATGTTTATTGTTCAGATAAAAAAAGTACAACATGCTTTTTGGGCTCCCGAAGTTAATTTCAATGGCATTCTTTCTTGTTTTACAATTCCGTTTACCGAACAATTCTGGACAAGCAATTATTCCGTTGCGTTAACTATTTTGATGTATGTCCTTATTTTTATTGGCCTTTTAATGAGTTTTACAAAATCGTTTTCCCAGTATCGATTGGCATTGTGGTTGTCGTTGTCTGTTTTTCTAGGGACACTATTTGTTGTTACAATTATTTCACTGATTTCGCAACCCATCTTATCAACAAGATACGTCATGTCGATTGTTACAATGCTTGTTATTCCAATTACTATTCTTTTTATCGGGATAAAGATAAAATGGCTGAAATTGATTTTAATATCGGTTATTATCTTGTTGAGTGCGCGGATATCAATTTCTAATTTCGATTTTTCATATGGGCCTTATAAACAAACCATCGAATACATCTCTTCCACTTATCCTGAAATCAAAAAAATCCTGCACATTACCGAAGTAACTGCCGGACCATTGGTTGAATACAGCGACAATTCGGGATTAAGTCATTATTGGTTAAAGGCAGAAATGTCGAATGTTGATGCTTTTAAAGAGGTGCATCAATACAATCAGCCCGAAGAATTTTTACAAGCCGGAGAAGAATTTTGTGCAGTCAGATTTCATAATCTTGAATTAAATATTGACAATCTTGAGCGTGTTTTATCAGAATCGGAACTAATAAAAACAGATACAATTATCGACAACAAATTTAAAAACGGTATTTTTATGCAGCTTTATCTTCTTAAATATAAAGGGAAGTAAATTCATTCAATTATTTAAAACTATGATACGATAAAATTGACACTGAGATATACAGAAAATATGCTTTCGATTCAAGCTTACAAAATTAATAAAACTTAATAATCTTGATGGAGTATATGAATTTAGAATTTATAAATAAAGATATTCAATTTACTATTAAATGCTTATGAAAAT
>JBNKOT010000197.1:0-1722 GCA_050294855.1 Draconibacterium sp.
AAAATTACTCGCAGTGGTACCAGGACCTGGTAATCAAAGCAGACCTTGCAGAGAATTCTGCTGTAAGGGGAAGTATGGTAATTAAACCATACGGATATGCGATTTGGGAGAAAATGCAGGCGCAATTAGATCGGATGTTTAAAGAAACCGGTCACGAAAATGCATATTTTCCATTGTTTATTCCCAAATCGTTTTTTAGTAAAGAAGCCTCTCATGTTGACGGCTTTGCAAAAGAATGCGCGGTGGTAACTCATTATCGTTTAAAAACCGATGAGGTGAACGGTGGTGTAATGGTTGACCCGGACGCAAAATTGGAAGAAGAATTAATTGTTCGTCCAACATCGGAAACAATCATTTGGAGCACCTATAAAAATTGGATTCAATCGTACCGCGATTTACCAATTCTTATCAATCAATGGGCGAATGTTGTTCGTTGGGAAATGCGTACCCGTTTGTTTTTAAGAACGGCTGAATTTTTATGGCAGGAAGGTCATACTGCACATTCAACAAAAGCGGAGGCCATTGAAGAAACAGAAAAAATTATAAATATTTATTCTGATTTTGCGGAGAAATATATGGCTGTTCCGGTTATCAAAGGATTAAAAACTGAAAACGAACGATTTGCCGGCGCACTCGAAACCTACACCATCGAAGCATTAATGCAGGATGGGAAAGCACTTCAGTCGGGGACATCACACTTTTTAGGGCAAAATTTTGCCAAAGCTTTCGATGTGAAATTTGCCACCAAAGAAGGAAACGAAGAATATGTTTGGGCAACTTCGTGGGGCGTTTCAACGCGTTTGATGGGAGCTTTAATTATGGCTCACTCCGACGATAACGGATTGGTTTTACCTCCAAAATTGGCACCATTCCAGGTTGTAATTATTCCTATCTACAGGAACGACGAACAGTTGGATACCATTTCTGAAAAGGTAAACGAAATTATTGCAAAACTTAAGGCAAAAGGAATTTCTGTGAAATACGACAGCACCGACAACAGAAAACCGGGCTGGAAATTTGCTCAATACGAATTAAAAGGTGTTCCGGTACGTTTGGCCGTTGGTCCTCGCGATTTGGAAAACGGAACCATCGAAGTGGCACGCCGCGATACTTTGGAAAAAAGTGTTGTTGAAATTGCCGGAATCGATGATCACATCGAAAATCTGCTGGAAGAAATTCAAACCAATATTTATAACAAGGCTTTTAATTTCAGAAAAGAGAATACGGTAAAAGTTGAAACGTACGAAGAATTTAAAAAAGCGATTAAAAAAGGTGGTTTTGTTTTGGCACATTGGGACGGAACTTCAGAAACCGAAGACCGCATTAAAAGCGATACAAAAGCAACCATTCGTTGTTTGCCTTTAGAATACGAAAAGGAAGAAGGAGTTTGTGTATACTCCGGAAAGCCTTCGAGCCGCAGAGTTCTATTTGCCATGGCTTATTAAAAAGAGATGCCATCTGTCTGTTTTGTGCATAACAGATATCATCTTTAGAAAATATTTTTATTGGAAGCAGCTCAAAAGGCTGCTTTCTTTTTTTTATACAATTTGCTTTATGTATTTTGTAAGCTCAAAATAAACAACAATGACGGAAAAGGAAATTCGGGCATCGCTGATGGAGGCGCTGATAATAAAATCGACAACCAAACAAGCGGTTTATCAGAACACAAAAAAAGCGTTTACGATTCTCAAAAAAGTATTAAAAAAATTAGAAAAAGATTAT
>JBNKOT010000198.1:0-10021 GCA_050294855.1 Draconibacterium sp.
TGGTTCGAATGTGAGCTATTCGGGTGGAGAAACAGTAACAAATCTGAGTACAAATTATTTTGTACCAATACCCTACACGCTTACCGATGCTGATGTTGTGGTTACCGATGGAATACTTACCAGCTGCTCGTATGGTTTTGCAACAAAAGACATAATTATTCCTGATGTTTTGGATGGACAAACAATTACCGGTATTAAAGGAGGACCAGCTTCAAACAATGGAGTTTTTTACAACAAAGGTATTTTTTCAGTTCAACTTCCAACAACCTTGGAAACAATTGAAGACAATGCATTTATCTCTAATGCTTTGAGAACGCTGGATTTTTCATCGTGCACAGCTCTGAAATCAATTGGTGTATCTGCTTTCAATAATAATTCGATTTCAAATCTTGACTTTTCGGGATGTTCGGAACTTACTTTAATTGATGCAAGAGCATTTCAATCTAATTCCATTACAAATCTCGATCTTTCGTCCTGTACAGCGCTTGAATCGATTGGGATGTATGCTTTTTATAATAATCCGCTGACAAGCCTAAACCTAACAAATTGTTCAACTCTTAGCAGAATTTACGATTATGCTTTTTATGGAAATTCATTATCAGGCTTAGATTTAACAGATTGTACAGCACTCGTATCGATCGGAGCAGGTGCTTTTGGTGGCAATTCGCTAAGCACATTTAATTTGCCGGTATCAGCCGAATACGAAAACTTAGGTTGGAGAGATGGCAATAGCGCTATGCATACCGGCGGGGAGGCCGTTTCAAACTTCTATATTTATTATAAAGTCCCACTTCGGTATACCTTAACTGATGATGATGTTGTGCTTACCGACGGTGTCATTACAAGCTGTTCTTACGATTTCTTCTTTTCAGACATAATCATTCCGGAAACCTTAGACGAACAAACCGTAACTGGAATCGCAAATGGAACTTCATCTACCGGAGTTTTTAAGTCGAAAGGTATTTTTTCAGTTCAATTCCCCTCAACACTTTTATCAATTGGAAATTACGCTTTTTATTATAATAAAATTGACAGTTTAGATTTATCAAACTGCACTTCACTAAATTCCATTGGCGATTATGCTTTTCAAAATAACAAAATCGCTGCACTCGATTTATCAGGATGCGCAGCATTAACAACAATTGGCATTTATTCATTTTATTCAAACAACTTAACGACACTGGATTTTTCAGAGTCTACTCAGCTTTTATCAATTGGCAACTATGCCTTTATGGATAATTCGATCAGCAGTATTAATTTTTCCAATTGCACCAATCTTACTTCAATTGGAGTATATGCATTTCTCAGAAACTCAATTGTGGCTCTCGATTTGTCGGATTGTAGTTCTCTCGACAATATCGGTAATTATGCATTCCGCGACAATTCCATTGGCAGTTTAGATTTGTCGGGATGTACCTCGCTTCTATCGATCGGGACTGAATGTTTTCTAAATAATTCGTTAAGCGGAATTACACTACCCACCGTTATCGGCTACGAAGCCAACGCCTGGAGAGATGCAAATGGAACCGTTTATATGGGGGGGCAAACAACTACCAACTATTCGACCTATTATAAAGTTCCAATTCCTTATGTATTAACCGACGACGATGTAGTAATTACTAATGGAGAGCTGCAGAGTTGTTCGTACAATTTTGCCAGTAAAGATATTATTGTACCCGACACCCTTGACGGACAAGCAATAACCGGAATTAAGTCTGGTACTTATTCCACCGGAATTTTTGCAGCAAAAGGTCTTTTTACCATTCAATTACCAACAACGCTTCAAACCATTGGGGATTATACTTTTCGTAGCAATTATTTATTATCCTTGGATTTATCCGCTTGTACACAACTAAAATCGATTGGGTATGCGGCTTTTACTGATAATAATTTAGATAGCATAAATTTCACAGGATGTTCCGAACTTACAACGATTGCAAGCACCGCTTTTAAAGATAACAAAATCAGAAACCTTGATTTTTCTACATGTACAAATCTTGCCGTAATCGGAAATAATTCGTTTGAGACCAATTATTCACTTACCGGATTAAATTTGTCGGGATGTACTGCTCTAACTTCGATTGGAAATTATGCTTTTAATGGTACTATAATTTCAACATTAAATTTAACCGCTTGTACGAATCTCAAAACAATTGGTGCGTATGCTTTTTCGAGTACTAAGTTAAATGAATTAGACTTAAGCGCCTGTACATCACTTGCTTCAATTGGATCTTACACGTTTCGGAACAATCCAATTTCAACATTAGATTTATCAGCAAATAAATCGCTTAAAAGAATTGATATCAGTGCATTTCAATCGACCTCAATCTCAAATCTTGATCTGTCGGGTTGCGATTCGCTGATTTATATCGGCAGCAGTGTTTTTTACGGTACGGCATTAAGCGGGTTTGAACTGCCAACTGCTTTGGGTTATGAATCACTTGCGTGGCGTGATGGAAATAATACTATTTTTCAAGCCGGCGAAACAGTTACAAAGTTGAACACATTATATGAAGTACCTGTACCGTATACCCTAACCGATGAAGATGTGATTGTTACCAACGGCGTTATTACAAGTTGCTCTTACAATTTCGTTCTCAAAGATATTATTGTGCCCGACACATTAGATGGGCAAGCGGTGTATGAATTTGCAGATGCCACCAATGGATCAGGTATATTTTATAATAAAGGAATAAAAACACTAAAACTCCCCTCCACTCTTAAGAGAATTGGCAATTACAGCTGCAACAACAATAACTCACTTTATCACCTTAACCTTTCTGACTGTAAGTCTCTTAAGTCGATCGGCAGTTATGCATTCAGGTACACTACGAATCTTCCATACCTCGATTTATCAGGGTGCAAATCGCTATCTTCCATAGAAAGTTATGCTTTTCAAAATAGTTATGTTGATAGCATCAATTTTGTGGGCTGCGATTCTCTACTTACCATTGGCGATTATGCATTCTCATCCAACGATTTAACTCAACTCAATTTTTCGGGATGCAGTTTATTAAGCTCCATTGGGAACTACGCTTTCCGATCGAATGATATAAGTGAAATTAATTTTACAGCCTGCAATTCACTTTCATTGATCGGAAGCTATGCTTTTGCATATAACACCTTGCAAAATATTAATCTTGAAAATTGTATTGCTTTGACATACATTGCCAATTATGCTTTCTACGGCAATACTTTAAGTAGTTTTAACCTTCCTTCGGTAACAGGCTACGAAGAATACGGCTGGCGAGATGCAAGCAACAATTTGCATGCCAGTGGAGCAACGGTTACAAACCTTACCATCTGGTATAAGGCTGCTATTCCGTATACCCTCACCGACGATGATGTGGTTGTTACAGATGGTCAGCTTGTAAGCTGCTCGTACAATTTTGCCCTCAACGATATTATTATTCCCGACACTTTAGATGGACAGGAGATTATTGGGATAGCAGATTTGCTTGGATGTTCGACCGCAACTTTCTACAAAAAAAATGTGTACACCGTTAAATTTCCAGCTAGCCTTCAAAACATAGGAAGGAATGCGTTTTATGATAGTAATTTAAAAAGTCTGGATTTATCGAATTGCGGCGAACTTGTCTCAATCAATCCATGGGCGTTTTATTCTTGCAACCTGACAAGTGTTAATTTTAGTGGTTGTTCGAATCTAACCACAATCAACGAATATGCTTTCAGAGAGAATTCAATTTCTACTATTGATTTCTCTGGTTGTACCGCATTAACAAATATTGTTCAGCATTCATTTTATGTGAATTCAATTTCAAATTTAGATCTTACATCATGTACTTCTCTTATAAACATTGGAAACCGTGCGTTTTATGGTAACAATTCTTTAACTGAATTTGAATTACCGGTTGTTTCCAATTACGAAATTTACGGATGGCGCGATGGGTTTGGAAATACATACGCCGGAGGAGATACCGTAAGCAGTACAAATACATATTATGAAGTTCCACTTCCTTATATCTTAACCGATGACGATGTGGTTGTTACCAACGGAATGATAACAAGCTGTTCGTACAATTTTGCAATAAAAGACATTATAATTCCCGACACTCTGGATACTCAGGCTATACTTGGAATCGGCTCCGGGGTATTTTATAACAAAGGAATATCAAGCGTTACAATTCCCGACAGTCTCGAAATAATTGGAACGAATGCTTTTCACACTAATTCACTTTTTACTCTTGACTTATCAAATTGCAGCAAATTATATTCGATCGGTACTGGCGCATTTACCACAAACACTTCCCTTTCCGGTGTCGACCTATCAAATTGTTCGTCGTTAATCTACATCGGACAATATGCTTTTAATAACACCGCAACCGGCAGTTTTGTGTTACCCGTTCATTCTCAATACGAGCAACTTGGTTGGGTTGATGCAAACGGAACAAAGTATACAGCAGGACAAACCGTTACAAATCGATTAATCTATTACAAAATTCCTGTCCCCTATACTTTAACCGACGAGGATGTGGTGGTTGCAGATGGCGAAATTATTAGTTGTTCGTACAATTTCGAAACCAAAGATATTATTATTCCTGATACGCTCGACGGACAAGCAGTAACAGGAATCGTCGGCAATACAACCTATTCATCTGCGGTGTTTTATAACAAAGGAATTACATCGTTGCAATTGCCGGCAACGCTAATTTCGATTGGAGATTATTCGTTTTATCAAAATCCAATGACCGACTTAAATTTATTGAACTGTACAGAACTCAGCACAATTGGCAATTCGGCATTTAGCAATAATTCGATAAAAAGTTTAGATTTATCAGGCTGTTCATCCCTGAACTCCATCGGAAAAATGGCCTTTTATTCAAATTCAATAAGCAATTTAAATCTGTCCGGGTGTGCTTCGCTGGTTTCGATTGGGCAAGCAGCATTTCAGGGGAATTCAATGCCAAACATCGATTTATCTGCATGCAATTCACTTTCTTTTATTGGAACGTCTGCATTTGTGTATAATTCGTTTGGTTCTTTTGCTTTACCCACAGTTAGCAATTATGAGGAATTTGGATGGAAAGACGAGAGTTGGAATTCATATTCAGGAGGAGAATCGGTAACAAATTTTTATACTTCGTACAAAGTTCCATTACCTTATACACTCACCGATGACGACGTTGAAGTAACTGATGGAATTATCACCAGTTGTTCGTATTCTTTTGAAATTACCGACATCATAATTCCCGACACCTTAGATAATCAGGCAATTACCGGAATTGCAGATGCTTCATCGGGATCAGGAATATTTAACTACAAAAAGATAACCTCTGTCCAACTTCCTGCAAACCTCGAATTTATTGGGAATTATGCATTTTACTATAACTCCATTTATACCATTAAATTTACAGGTACAAAACTTGAAACCATTGGAAACTATGCTTTTTATTTGAATAAATTAGACAGCCTCGATTGTTCGCAATTGAATTCGTTGATTTCGATTGGCACAAACGCTTTCGAATATAATTCCATTAACAACTTAGATTTATCGCCGTGTACAAACCTCGCGAGTATTGGAAACAATGCCTTTTACTACAACTCCATTGTTAGACTGGATTTGCTTTCTTGTAAAAACCTGAGTTCCATCGGCAATAGTGCATTTGCCTGGA
This sequence comes from Draconibacterium sp., assembly GCA_050294855.1. Classification (GTDB taxonomy): domain Bacteria; phylum Bacteroidota; class Bacteroidia; order Bacteroidales; family Prolixibacteraceae; genus Draconibacterium. The sequence goes on from JBNKOT010000198.1 coordinate 5,634, forward strand.
ACGAAATTAATGATTTGAATTTATCGGAATGTACTTCTTTAATTTTCATTGAATCGAATGCATTTTTAGGAAATTCGATAACTGGGTTTGCCCTACCAAGCCCAAATATACCTGGATTTACACTGACTTACTGGCTCGACGGCACAAACGCACAACATGCAGGTGGCGAATTTGTAAGTAATTTTAACACCACTTATACAGCAAACATGGCGCAGGCCATTTTAGCAACATTTAATGTTAGCGATGGAATAAATCCATTAGAAGGCATAATGATTGAACTGCCCGGTTACGACACAATAGCTACCGATTTAAACGGCATAGCTGAATTTACAGTCATGACTGCTGATTCCATTGCATATACCGCTTCTGCTCCCGGCTATCTAACAGTCAACGACAGTATTTCGGCAATCGACTCCTTTGTAGTTGAAAATGTTTTGATGATTTCATGTGCTGACAGTACCATCGTAAATGAAGAAATTTGCGAGGGAGAACAAATTATTATTGGTGAATCAACATATGTCGAATCGGGCGTTTTTACCACAACCTTAACTAATCAGTTGGGTTGCGACAGTGTAATTACGCTTTACCTTACCGTAAGTCCAAGAAACACAATCAATCTAACGGAAACAATTTGTTTGGGCGATCAGGTAATTGTGGGCGATTCTGCCTATACTGAAACCGGAATTTTTACGACCAATCTTACCAACCAATTTGGATGCGATAGTACAGTTATTTTAAACCTTAGCGTAAATCCATCGAATTATATTGAAAAGACAGAAGTAATCTGTGATGGAGAAACGATTACAATTGGAGATTCAGTTTACACACAATCCGGAATTTTTGTTACCAATTTAAAAAATCAGTTGGGCTGCGATAGTATCATCTCCCTAAACCTTACTGTGCTTCCAAAAAATAATAATCTGACCAAAATAATTTGCGAGGGAGAAAGTGCAAATCTGGGTAATATTGAGTACACACAAACTGGAATCTATAAAGATACACTCACAAATATAATGGGGTGCGATAGCATTGTAATACTTGATTTAACCGTATTACCAAAGTTTGTAAACATATATCAAACCATCTGCGAGGGAGAGGAAATTGCCCTTGGAAATAATTATTATTCTGAATCGGGAAATTACACCGACACTCTTACGAATCAGCTCGGTTGCGACAGTATAATTACGCTCGATTTGATCGTAAACCATGTTGATTCAATTGTATTAACTGAAACTATTTGCGAAGGAAACAATGTAACCATTGGAGACTCAAGCTATTCAACAACAGGAACATACACCAACAAATTAAGCAATATTTTTGGTTGCGACAGTATTGTTTCTTTGAATTTAACAGTATACCCAAAACATGCCCTTGAATTGAATGAAGAGATTTGCGAAGGTGAAAGCTATTTCTTTAATGGCGTTGAATACACAAAGCAGGGAACTTATATCGACACTTTTAAAAACCAATATGGTTGCGACAGTCTGGAAGTTTTAAATCTGAATGTACATCCGATCAATCGTATTTTGCTAAAAGATACCATTACAAATGGTCAGACCTATATTTTTGCCGGTAAAAGTTATAACCAGAGTGGTTTGTATGCCGATACATTAAGCAATCAAAATGGATGCGACAGCATTACGAATCTTCTGCTTTATGTCTATTTTGAACCAATCGTTTTTATTCCTGATCCCAATTTTAAAGCGGCACTACTATCCAATCTTTTAATTAATCGGAATAACGATGATGAAATTCAGGTTAGTGAGGCAGAAACATATACTGGTAATATTTTGGTATCCGGGTTACAGATTTCAAGTTTACAGGGAATTGAAGCTTTTCCACTTATCGTTACCTTAAATTGTTCAAACAACCTACTCGACAGTTTGGATTTATCTTATAATTCAAAACTTGAAACTATAAACCTGGCAGACAATCAGATTTCCTATTTTAATATTCCCGATCTGGCAGATCTTTCTATACTCGACTGTTCCGGCAATCAAATCACAAATCTTGATTTTAGCCAAAATATTGATTTAATTCAGTTGGACTGCAGCAACAATATTCTCTCTGAACTCGACCTCAGAAATGGGAACAACGTAAATCTGAGTGTTTCGGCAAACAGCAACCCTGATTTATCGTGTGTTTGTGTTGACAATGTAGACAATGCAATTACCAACTGGACTTCCTCTTTCGATTCCGGAGTTATTTTTAGTACCAATTGTTTTGGTCCCGACATTGCTGTTTCGAACATCAGTTTTGTTCCGGGAGAAGTATCTCCCGGAGATACAATTTTAGTAAACTGGGAAGTAATTAATTATGGAAACGACAATGCCATCGGTGGTTGGGACGAACGAGTTTCGTTGATAAACAATAAAGGCAAACAGGTTTATTTAAATGGAAACCTGAGTTACAACCATGACCTAGCAGCTCTAGACACTGCGGGTAGAAGCGCCAATTTGATTATTCCGAACTTAACTTATTTTAGTGGAACTGCATACATTCAAATCGAGTTAATACCCAATTCGCCTATTGCAGACCTCGAAACCAATACTTCAAACAACACAGGTATTTCAGAAGAAATACTCAACTTAAAAGAACTGCTATCCATCAGCATCTCAAAATCAACAGTGTCAGAAAATTATCAAGACAATATAAAGTGCTTTGTTAATCGAAGTGGCAACTCCAACGACACTCTTATTATTTTATTAACAAGTACAAGCAACGATATTATACTACCCGACTCGTTAGAAATTCTTGCAGGCAATAATTCGCAAACATTTGATATACAAATCAGAAACAACCAATTATTTGATGGAACGCGGATGGCCGAAATAATTGTAAGTGCTTCTGAGTATAACAGTCAAAGTGCAAACCTTACAATTACCGACGATGATGTTCCTAATTTATTCCTGTCGATTGCGAACGATACTCTTACTGAAGGTGATGATTTTGAATTGCTTGTTTCGTCAAACAAAACTTCCGACAGCATACAAGTAGTAGGCTTGTCGACCAGCAAAAACAACCAATTGGAAATACCACAAACGGTTTCCATTCCTGTCAATCAAAATTCAACCAGCGTACAAATTAAAGTAAGTAAGAATAACATTCCTGAATTTGATGAACGTGTTTTTATTTTTGCAGCTGCTAAAGGATATACAGCAGCAAACGACACAGTATATATTCTCGATGATGACATCCCGGATATTCAGCTGAGCATAAATCCCGATACTGTTTCAGAAACTGCCGGCAGCGATGCAAGTTGGGGGACCATTATTCGCACACAGGACAACCCCGTTGCAATTACTTTTGCACTTACAAGCAATTTGGAAAGTGTAATTGTTCCAGACATGATTCACTTTTTCCCGGGAGAAATGGAAAAAACATTTTCTATTGATGTAACCGACAATAGTATAGTCGACGGTTTTCGTTCTGCGGAAATAACGGCTACCATCTACATTCCATCTTGTGCATGCCCGGGCAATGCAGAAATTGGCGGTCTTGCAACAGCAAACTTAGTTCTTGCCGATAACGACGGTCCATCGCTGAGCCTTGTTTGCGAACCAACAACCATCACAGAAGGCACGCAAGCAGGTTCGTTAACCATATCGCGTAATACAGAAACTTCATCGCCACTGTTTGTTAAGCTTAGCCACAATATGCCAGGCGAAATAACTTTACAAGATACAGTAACTATTCCGGCAGAACAATCTTCTGTTGATGTTGCTGTTATTGCAAATAACGATGGAATCGACGATGGAAAACAGTCGGTAACAATCATGGCTTCTGCCGAAAATTTTTCTCCCGGAACCGTTACAATTTATACAAGCGATCGAAACAAACCCGATTTAACCATCCCTTCGTTTACGACAGAAACAAATAGTATTGCCATAAAAGAACAATTAGAAATTAACGCAACAATTTATAATAAAGGACTACTGAATGCGCCAGCTGGAGTAACAGTTAACCTCTACTTATCAACCGATGCCAGACTAGATAACAGAGATGAAGTTCTGGCAACCTACAAAATATCACAATCAATTTCTTTAGGAGATTCTGTTAATTTATGGGAACTCGTAACAATTCCGGAAAAAGTCGGAAACTTTTACTTCATACTTAAGGTAAATCCCAACGAAACAGTTTCAGAGCTTTTGTATCTAAACAACACTTCGAAAGTAATTCCAATAAACTTTAAACCAGACTATTCAGTCACTGCTTCAGTAGCAGAAGATGTATTTAATAAAGCACAGCCTGTTATAATTTCAGGCATGGCCGTTAAAAGTGATAGTACTCCTGCTTTGTATAAAGACGTAGAAGTTTATATCATAACTCAGGGAACCAGACGAACACTTAAAACCAGTACCGATAAAAATGGTGAATTCAGCATAACT
>JBNKOT010000199.1:0-3617 GCA_050294855.1 Draconibacterium sp.
ACGGTGGTGTAGTTGGCGCGACCCGTCCATGGTGCAGGACCCTTCTGATGGTCCCTCTGCTGATTGACCACGGTGCCGGAGCTCACGGTGAGTTGCTTTGCTTGGGCTGGCAGCATTCTCGAGCAAAGTGGCTCATCTTCCCACAGTTGTAGCATGGAAAGTTGCTAGCGGAAAACTGCTATGGCGACATGTTGGCAGCCTGCTGTGGCGGTGGAGTAGGGGTAAGGTTGAACTGTTGCTACTGTTGTTGCTGCTGGAATTGCCGCGGTTGGAATTGTCGGTGATTGCCCTAATTCTGTTCTTGTTGCGGTCGACGCAGCTAAACCCTAGGTGGGGTGTACACCATACGGTACTTGGGATTAGCACCGCTAGAACTACCACTACCCAATTTGTAAACACGGAGTATGATCCCGAACTGGTAATTGAGCCCACTTTTTTAACCGATGATGAATTCTTAATTCGTGAGGGTGAAATACTTCAGGAAAAAGGCATGAACAAAGAAGCTTACATGAGTTTTTCAGAAGCAGTTATTAAATTCCCTCATTCTGCTGATGCCTATTATAAAAGGGGGTATACCGCCATGCAGTTAAACCAGTATAAATCGGCCATCGATGATTTGAATAAAGCAATATCGATTGAGAAGAAAGCTGATTATTTTTTTATCCGAGGAAGAATAGGCATGAAAATGAATGATTTAGATTTGGCTATTTCTGATTTTAAAGAATCAATTCGACTTGATCCAAAAGATTACAAAGCATATAACAAATTAGGGGTAATATACCTGAATACGCAAAAAGAGGAACTGGCCTTGCAAAATCTTGATAAAGCAATCGAACTAAATGTAACAGATTATTCATCCTATTTTAATCGGGGACTCATTCTTTTTAAACAAAAAAGATTTGAAGAAGCAAAAACAAGTTTCTCTCTTTCACTTGAGCATTGTGTAGAACAACCTTATTTTCCTGCAATCTACGAAAACAGAGCCCGCTGTTACCTTGAGCTGAAAGATTACAACGCCGGTATTTCCGATTTACAAAAGCTAATTTCTATTTCACCAAAGAATAGTAATGCATTAATTTTATTGTCTAATGCTCAATTCGCTATTGGTAATAAACCTGAAGCTATCCGTTTATTGGAACAAGCATCAAGTATGGGGTCAAAAAAGGCTATGGAGATGTTGAAAAAAGTAAGAAGCTAGTGAATGCAAATTGTTCGCTTTCAGAATCAGGAACCTGAAATACTATTTACCAAAATGGTAGATGAATTAGGACCTTCGTTAAAAAGTAAATCTAAAATGCTGAGGTTGGGTGTAAAACCAAACTTTTCGGTAAAAACCTGGGTGTATTCTGCAGGAGAAAAATTTTTATCTGAATTGGTTTTTAATTTTGGAGAAATCGATTCTCTAAAATTTAACGTGTTTTCAGGAATTTCTTCAAAATCTTTTGTAGGTGTCGAATTGTTTTCGATGTCGATCAACTCACAAATGGTTGCATGAATTTCCTGATTAAGATCGAATAGATATTTTGTTTTATTTTGGAAGAAAGATTGCAGGTCGTCCTGATAATATTCGAAATAAGGCGACGAATTATAAGCCGAAACAATGGTTTGCCACTGGTTGCGCTGCCATTCCATGTCGTAGGAAATTTGCAGGTCTTTAATCAAAATTTTTGGACCACGACCTTTTACAACAGGAACAACTAAAGTAATTGGGCCATTTCCGCCAAGAATTACACTGCGGTTTCGGTAGGTTTGTTTGTTAAAATGTTCGAATTGTTCGATGTAAACCTTTTTATGCCGAATTATTCGTGCATAATAATGAACGGGTGCAAAATAGGCTGTACTGAGTAATAGGTTTGAATCCTGAGTCATGATACAAATATCAGAACAAATCTGTGATTATTATTATTGCGGACTAAAAAACTCTGCTTTTCCACATTTTGGGCAGGTATAAATATCGAACGATTCGCGGTTCTGAAGTATTTGTATTATCGGACCTTCATAAAAGTTGTAGTTTCCTGAAAATGCCATCGGAATCTTACATCGAAGACAGTCGATTTCCCTGCTCCCTTTTTTTTGTTGTTCGAGAATTGCAACTATTTCCAATTCTGTAAAACTGTAATTACAATTCCAACAAAGATTAAAATGCTCTTCAACTTCGGCTTGGCAATTGGGGCAGTTCTTCATAAAAATAGATTTATCGGATTATTAACAATCGTTTTTTTGTTGGTGTTGATAATAATCAAGGGCAAATTGGTAGAGAAATTCGAAATGTTCTGTGTATCGACAGACCAACCATTCAACGCTAAAAATCCTGTGATTAAATTAGAAAGTATTTTTGAGATTTTTATCATTTTATTTTTTTATAAACTTAATCCGGTAGGTTGCAGCATTTTCTGATTTCATAATCAGGTAGTACAAACCGGTTTTAACATTTTGCAGATCGAGGGTATAACTGGAAGTCGAACTTACAAACGAATTATTTTGTACAAGCTGCCCACTGACTGCCATTATTTTGTATTTCCATTTTCCTGAATTATTGCCCGGCAAATCGATGGTTAACTTATTGCTGGCCGGAATCGGGTAGGCTTTCATTTTCTCTACGCGAAAATCGTTAACGGCGGTACTATTATTTTTTCGGCAGGCAATTATATCGAGTTCGGCGAGTGTTGTAAATTTTTGCCCGTTTTGTTCCGAAAGCGATTTTAATCTAATGTAACGTCCGGTAACAGGATTTAGTTCGATTGTTTTTTTATTTGCTCCGGCTTCGAATACGCCTTTTGAAACTGGCGTTCCCCAGTTGGTTTTGTATTTCGAAACGTAGATTTCGTAATCTTTTATGCGACCGTTTGAACTACTCTGGCGCGGTAAACACATAATTTTACTCACTTGGTATTCTTCGCCCAAATCGATCTGAATTTCGTGTGGCTGATCGGGAGTACTGTAATACCAAGCCGAGTGCCAGAAAGTTTCCGGATCACCATCAAATGCATTTATGGCTTTTCCATCTTCTCCACTCACTTCCTCGCTGTCGGTATATATTAATTCCCAGTTGCTTTTATCAATTTCTGCCGGATTATCGCAATCGTTAACCGACGGACAAGTGGTGGTTGTCACCATTTCCGAAATCGATTTAACGTAAGTTTCTTCGTTTTGTGTGACACTGAGTTTTACATCGTAACTCCCGGGATTTCCCAAAACTACCTTTGGATTTCGTGCATTTGTATCGCTGATATAAAGCGGTTCCGGTTGAATTTCCCAATTCCAGCTCGCGCCTTCATGATTGATAATCGAATGGTCGTCGAAATACAAAGTATCTTCCATACAACTGTAAAAATCCTTTTCTACCCACGGATTAATCACCGGAGTAAAAGATTCTTCTGCCATTTTTGATTCCCAGACACCGGCATTTCCAGCAACCCTTAGTTTGCTGTCGCGGAAAAAGGGGAGGGCAAGATTCACGCTCATTCCTGCCGGATAATTTTCGCTGAACGAATTCCAGTAGGGTTGGCCTTCGATTCTTGAATACACTTTTGAACTGAATCCGTTTTTCGATGTGGTGAACAAATAAACCAGATCTTTGCCGTTATTTGTTGGTTGGATCACCAAACATTTTGTGT
>JBNKOT010000200.1:0-3267 GCA_050294855.1 Draconibacterium sp.
TTAAAAATAAACTCGTTCTTTTTGTAATGTGAAAGCGATATATGATGCTGAAGTTCTTCTTTTTCCTCTTCGTTTAAAAGATAAAATATTGATTTTGGATTTTCAACTATATCTTTTAGTCCCAGTTCTGAATTTAACATATATCGGTCTGTATGTTTTATAGCATCAAAGCTAAAAAAAATGCCGAATTGAATTCATTTTTAACCGTAATTTTACACGAATTCAAAAAAAAATAAATTTAGAAAATAAACTCTACAATATACAAATTCAAACGATTAGCTAATATCTGGCAACCAGAGGCATTTTTCGTCCAAAGCCGAATGCTTTTGAACTTACTCTTAAAATAGGCGCGGCCTGAAATCGTTTATATTCATTCATATTTACCATTCGTATTACCCGTCTCACTTCTTTTTCTTCGAATCCCAAGGCTGCGATTTCTTTTGGCGATTTATTTAATTCAATATAATTAAAAAGCATTTCGTCGAGTGCTTCGTAAACCGGAAGCGAATCGCTATCTTTTTGATCTGGCCGCAATTCTGCCGAAGGTGGTTTTGTAATCGAATTCTCAGGAATTACCTCGCCGTCTTTGTTCATAAAACGGGCAAGCCTGAAAACTTCCATTTTATACACATCGCCCAAAACTGCCATTCCGCCGTTCATATCGCCATACAAGGTTCCGTAACCCACTGCCGATTCGCTTTTGTTCGTGGTGTTTAAAAGAATGTGTCCGAATTTATTCGAAATTGCCATCATATAAATACCACGGGCGCGTGCCTGAATATTTTCTTCGGTGACACCCGATTCGGTTCCTTCGAAAAGTGGTGCCAATTCTTTTTCAAAGGCATCGACGGCACTTTGAATGTTTACAATTTCGTACTGAATCTTTAGGTTTTCTGCCAACTGTCGTGCATCTTCAACACTGTGATCTGATGAATATTTCGATGGCATTAACAACACCCGTACATTTTCGGCACCCAAAGCTCGAACCGCCAATACAACCGTTACGGCAGAATCGATTCCACCCGAAAGTCCAAGCGTTGCTTTTGTGAATCCCATTTTCTGGAAATAGTCGCGTATACCCAAAACCAGTGCATCGTGAATTTTTTCGGTGGTTTCAACTTCGTGCTGTACCAGCTTTTCACCAACATTCTGCGTATCGACCAGCAAATTATCTTCACCAAAATATTTTAATTCTTTTCTGATTTCGCCTAAACTGTCGATATAAACTGAGCCGCCATCAAAAATTAATTCGGTTTGTGCTCCAACCTGATTGATGTAAAAAATTGGAAGTTTATATTTTTTTGCTTTGTTAATCAGTACATTTTTCCGCCAGTTTTCCTGATTGTACGAAAATGGCGATGCCGAAATATTAATCACAAAATCGGGATCAAATTTTGACAGTTCTTCCATGGGCGAAATTTGGTAAAGTTTATCTTTCCCAAATTCGTTGGCAGTTGGCAGCTCGTCCCACAAATCTTCGCAAATGGTTATGGCAATTTTTTCGCCATTGTAATTCACCACTTCAAAATCTTTGTTGGGTTCGAAATGCCGGTATTCATCAAAAATATCGTAAGTCGGCAACAATGTTTTTTTATGTACACTTTTTATTTTTCCGTCTGCTAAAAAAAAAGCTGCATTAAAAAGTTGCTTTCCTCGGTCGCTTTCATTCAATTTTGGTGCACCAACAATTGCAGCAATTCCAACACAATGTTCAGCAATTTTTAAAATCGCGGTTTCTGCCTTTTGAATAAATTCCTTTTTTTCCAATAAATCGTGCGGGTAGTATCCACAAACCGACAATTCGGAAAAAGCAATCACATCGGCACCATCGGTTTTTGCCTTTTTTATGTGCCGAATTATTTTTTCCGAATTCCCCTCAAAATCGCCGATCGTGTAATTTAATTGTGCAATTGCAACTTTCATGCTAAAAGTTTAAAGTTTCAAGTTCAAGGATGCTTTGAAATTCAAGCCTAAATGAATAACAATTGCAAATCTCCAATTTTTAGTTCAATTTCGCAATATTATTTACATCGAACCGTATTGAAATTAATAGAAAACTAAGTTGAAAAACAGAACCCGGATGAAAATCGGGTATTTTCATTTAAAATACATAGCCGAAAAAAGTATGATTATTCATTCAAAAAGAAGCCTTTTAAAACCGGGAATTATATTTTTATTCCTGTCAGTATTGTTTTTTTCCTGTAATCGAAATCCCTTAAAAGTCGATATTTCCGACATCAAAACCAATATTGAAGTAGTGCGTTTCGATCAGGAATTATTTGCACTTCCGTTTCAGGATACCTTGAACGAAATTGCCGATTTAAGCAACGAACACCCCGATTTTTTCGATCTTTTTACATACCGGATTATTCGGATTGGCGGAATGGGAGAAAACGATTTTCCAAAAATGCTGTCGCAATTTGTTCACGACACCATGATTGTTGATGTAAAAAATTTGGTGGATCAGGAATTTTCTGATTTTGATAAAATTGAAAAAGAATTGAATACCGCCTTTAAATATTTTCAGTTTTATTATCCTCAAAAAGATTTACCGGTTTTTTATTTTTATATCTCCGGTTTTAATCAAAGTGTGGTGACTGCCGAAAATCTTGTTGGAGTAAGCCTCGATAAATATTTGGGGCGAGATTGCAACTACTATCAGAAATTGAGTACCACTCCACAATATAAAGTGCAAAATATGTACAAAGAAAAAATTGTTCCCGATGTGGTTTATGTCTGGGGAATGACCGAATTTGGCGAGAACAGCACAGCAACAAATGTACTGGGGAACATGATTGAACAGGGTAAATATATGTATTTTACCGATGCACTTTTACCCAACATGCACGATACATTAAAGATCGGGTACACCGCAAAACAGCTCGAATTTTGTAGCAACAACGAAGCGCAAATGTGGAATTATCTGGTTGAAAATAAAATGCTTTTTTCGAACAAACGAATGGACATTGTACGCTACATCAACGATTCGCCAACAACCAGTGGATTCCCGCTTCAATCGCCCGGACGAGCAGGAATTTGGATTGGCTGGCAAATTGTTCGTCAGTACATGAAAAAACACCCGGCAGTTACTTTACCCGAATTGATGGAAAACAATAATTATCAGCAAATTTTAAACGATTCAGAGTATTTCCCGGAATAAAAATGTGGTTTTATATGAGCTTGGATTCCATCTTGCTATTAAGAATTTAAAGAGATAATCGATCTATCAATGTTATTCGACCAATTAAAATAGAGATTACTTTTCCC
>JBNKOT010000201.1:0-3519 GCA_050294855.1 Draconibacterium sp.
GAACTTCGATTGTGATTGCTCACCGACTTTCAACGATTCGGAATGCCGATAAAATTGTTGTTTTAGAAGACGGTAAAATTGTTGAAACCGGCACACACAAGGAATTGATGCAACAAAATTCTGGAGTTTACCGCAATTTGAACGAAATGCAGTTCTCGTTATAAAACTGGTTTTATTATCAAAACAATTTTGTTTCTTCGAATATTGTGTGAAAGTTACAAGCTCAAAGTCAAAAGACATTTGTTACTTGTCGTTGGTTAACGGTCCTTAAATAAAGTTCACAGTTTTTTCTAATTCTTGACTCTCATTTTTAATAAATTTCTATGGAAATTGAAATTTTGAATTTTCAATTTATAGGAAGTTAATCTTTGATGATTTCTTTTCCGTCGCTAAAACTAGCAAATCTGCCTTTGTCTTTTTCGTGAACCACATCAGTTCTCGACCAAGGCCAGCCGCCAAAACGAGTTTGTTGAAAATCGGTGAATGCCTGTTGTATTTCAGCTTGATTATTCATTACAAACGGTCCGTATTGTGCCACCGCTTCTTCAATTGGTTTTCCCTGCAACAACAGCAGTCTGCTTTTTTGATTACCGTTCTGAATCCTTGCTTTTTTAGCAGCATTCAAACTAACACTATAATTTGATGCCGTTTCTATTTCATTGATATTAATCGTGTCTCCTTCAAAAAAATAGAGCGTTCGGTTCACCTTTGTGTTGGTTGTTGGGATTTCCCAACTTGCATTTTCTTCCAGAATGATGTACCAAATGGCAACCTCGTTTTCAGGATCTGCTGCCCAGGAATCCTGAGCAGGAGCGGGGGCTGATGTTTTATCAATATTACCTGCAATTACATCTATTTCAATTGTTTTATTATTCTGATCATTTAATATCAAATGTGGGATTGTTTCGCCCCAAAGCATTTTATAGGCAGGTTCCACCATTTTTTTATTAGCAGGCAGGTTTAACCAAATCTGAAATAATTCGAAGGTGTTTTCTTCGTTTTTGTTTAATAAGGGAAACATTTCGGAGTGTTGTAATCCTTTTCCGGCTGTCATCCACTGTGTATCGCGATTTCCATAACGTCCGGCAGAACTGTTCGAATCGGCATGATCTACCATTCCCTGTAAAACAAAAGTAACCGTTTCAAATCCACGGTGCGGATGTGCCGGAAACCCGGGAATTGTATCGCCGTGATACATTCTCCAGCCGTCTTTAACCACAAAATCGTTTCCTATATTTCGGCCTGCCAAAGATGCGTCTGGTCCCAAATTATCGTTTCCTTTTGGGTAAAAATCCAAATGATGAACACAAAATAAAAACGGATCTTGTGTTATCCAGGGGAATCCTAATCTTTCGATTTTTAGTATTACATTTTCCGACATATATTAAACTTTGTTCAGATCGATAAGCGCAGCTTTCATCCTGCCCAAATAATTATCGATTTGTTTCTTTTCTTCAAAACCTACAATCATCATATCAACACTTCCCAAACCTAAAACAAAACGGAGAGCATTGTCTATTTTTTCACTGTCGTCCCGCAATTTTCCATCGCCAATCAGTTTCATTCCAATAATGCCTTTCCCCGACTTGTGTAACTGATGAATTACTTCAACAACTTCTTCGGGCTCGGGTTTGTCCATGGCAATTCCGTAAGGATTTATTCGAACGTGAATCACATCAACCCAATCGCTTTTTAAGGCGTCTTTCATAGCTTTGAGCGAATGTACAGAAACACCGTGTGCACGAATAATTCCTTTGGCTTTTAAATTGTCGAGAATGTCCATTTGTCTTTTCTGAGTATCAGTCCAATTCTCGTCGACCATACAATGAATTTGCACCAAATCGATATAATCGGTATTTAACTCTTTTCGAAAGCGGTCGACAACAATGTTTGCATCCGGACGCTCTTCTTCAGGAATTCCGCCGGGACGAACCCATATTTTAGAAGTGATGGTCAATTTTTCGCGATCCATTTCTTTTAGTGCTTCAGCCATAAAACCATGCGTGCCGTACGTATCGGCGCAATCGAAGTTTCGTATTCCTTTATTGTAGGCATGATGCAACAAATCGATACTTTTTCGTTTTTCCTGTTTGGTTAAAAACGAAGTTCTTCCACCTGCATGAACTCCGGTTCCAATGCCTAGCATGGTGGTTTCAATCCCAGATTTACCCAATTTAATAGTTTGTAACGGATCTAATGAAGCTACATTCATTGCGCTTGCGTACAGCGGATTAGAAAATAGAAGATGCGCCGTTCCTAGTCCAAGAGCACTTACAAAATTCCGTCGGTTCATATTAAACTTTTTCATGATAAGCTTTTAACAGTTTTGTTAAAAATAAGCCAAAAAAGCATGTAATAAAAGAATCTTAAGTATTTTTTAGCCAACCATTCTTTTTATAACAAAAAAAAAGGAAATCACGGGGGAGTGATTTCCTGTAGCTGTTAAACTATTTCTATGAAGGAATATCCTTTCTAGAATTCAATATTTTTTAATAAGGCGTTGGTATGCGAACTGCCTCCGGTTAGCGAATCGCAGGCCGGTTTTACTGCTGCAGATTCTTTGATAAAGTTACAGGTTTTCTGAGGCGATTTTACTGTGCTTGTAACTGATATGGATTTAATCGGATTGACTTTTTTTACCAAATCAATCTTATGACCAATTTTTAATCCAAGTAGATAAAAAAGTGAGGAAATGAGAATAATTGATTTCATCTTAATTGTTTGTTTTCTGTTCTGTTTAACAAAAGAATCTTTTCATGGCTATGATTCTTTAATTATGATCCAAAGTATACTTTTCACAATTAACAGCGAAATTTTATCTGTGAACTACAGAAAATTCTCTGCAAACAACATAATCTCCTCTGCGAAAATGTATGGAGCTTTCTTAAAAAAAGTTCGATTTTAAAACAAATACTTTTGTTTCAATTAAATAAAGTTTAGAGGTGCGTAAAAAACCTTCTTGCCGGCAAATGAAAATAGTTTATTCGATTTTCTTTTTGATTTTCTGATCGCGGCCAATAATAAAATATAGTATAGCACCAATTATCCAAAGAAAAAGTAGCACCAATACCCAAATAATTTTATTGTTGCCTTCAAATTCACTTTTTAAAATATCGACAAGTGCAACAATTGGAATGATTAAAAAAATGGGGACAATTAATAAAATGATGATGATTTCCTGTGGACCGATAAATCCTAAAATTTGCATGACTAGTTGTTTTAGTAAATATGGTTTTGAATTTACTATTATTCGGTTAGTTGTCAAAACAAAGAATGGTTAAAATAACATTTTATGTTCAAGAACTATTTCAATTGGGCCAGGTAATCGAAATGCGTTCCGGCCTGAACAATTTTGCTTGATAATCCGGCTTCTTCGGCAATTTTCTCCAACGAATCAAAATCGATAAACAACCAATCGAATTTTAAAGAACTTTTTTTGTAAGTCACTTCGTATTCCATTTCGCCATAATACTTTGTACTGTTTAAATCGAACCAGCGCGAACCATCCTCTTCTTCGAA
>JBNKOT010000202.1:0-3145 GCA_050294855.1 Draconibacterium sp.
ATTTGTAAAAGAATTGAAATGCCGTTACTCTTGATCATAATTTTAGAATTTGTTCTTTTTCCTGGCTTTTCTTCAATTTATAAGAATAAAAGTATCCATTAATAATTATGCCCTTTCAATTTAAAAATCGATTTTACCTTAAAATTTAGGTGTTGGTATAAATTTTATTTTGTAGGTAATAATAAGATATTAACAAGAAATGATAATTCGTAATCAACATAGGTATTTTATTCTCGCTCTGTTTTATGTCCTGAATAGCGCGATTATAGGCCTATTCAGCGGTTTTGTGTTTCTCGTAGGTCTTGTATCTAGTGTTTAGAGTTTTTAAATTTTTAAAAATGTTTAAAATATCATTTGAAAAAATTTGCATGATTAAAACTATTTGAATATACTTGTGTCATAATACCATTTCTGGTATTGTGTGTTTGGGGGTTAACATTTAAAGGCAGCTGTTGAGCTGCCTTTTTCTTTTGTCTTTTTTCCACTTTTAAACCTAAACTTTTCATAAATCATACGACATCCTTTTTTTGAAAAAACTATATTTACAGATCAATTAATAAACCTTTTCAAAAATGAATTCAACAAGACGATCTTTTCTGAAAAATACAGCTGTTGCAACGGCAGTGGTTGGAGTTGCTCCGGCCGTTTTAAATGCGTGTGCATCACCGGCCGAAAAAGTTACAGTGGCATTAATTGGATGCCGGTCGATGGGCTGGGGTAATTTAATGAGCATTTTAAAACAAGAAAACGTAGAATGCCTTGCCTTGTGCGATGTTGATTCAAAAGTATTGGAAAATAAGGCGGCAGCTCTCGAAAAGCAGACAGGGAGTAAACCGATGGTTTATGCCGATTTCAGACATGTGTTGGACAATCCTGATATTGATGCGGTTATTATTGGAACACCCGACCATTGGCATGCAATTATTATGATGATGGCTTTAGAGGCAGGCAAGCATGTTTATGTTGAAAAACCAATGGGGCACAGTATTGAAGAATGTAATGCAATGGTTGCGGCACAAGCAAAACATCCGAATTTGAAAGTTCAGGTTGGAATGTGGCAACGTAGTTCGAAACACTGGTTCGAGGCTTCGGAGGTTGTAAAATCAGGAGAACTGGGGGATATACATTTGGTAAAAGCATGGATTTATAAAGGCTACGACACACCTTATCCAAAGTTGGAAGATTCTGCCGCACCCGATTATGTTGATTACGATATGTGGTTGGGACCCGCCCCAAAACGACCTTTCAATCCAAACCGTTTTCATTATAATTTCCGATGGTGGTGGGATTATGCTGGTGGAGCAATGACAGATTGGGGAGTTCACTTGCTCGATTTTGCGCTTTTTGCAATGGATGCAGACATGCCCGATTCGGTTTCGCCAGGCGGCGGTATTTTTTACCACGAAAAGGGAGCAATTGAAACACCCGATATTCAACAGGCAATTTACAACTATCCAAAACACGCCATGGTCTGGGAATGTGGATTGAATCCTGGAATTGGACCTTATGGTGGTCGAGGACACGGTGTTGCTTTTATTGGAAACAAAGGAACCTTGGTATTGGATCGCGGTGGTTGGGAAACTTTACCGGATAATAACAGCACAACAAAAGGATCGTTTTTTGAAGGTAAACAACAGAAAAATTATGGCGATGGTTTAGATGAGCACATGAATAATTTTGTTGAATGCATCAGAAAAGGCGGAAGTTTAAATACACCGGTAGAAATTGGTGCAAAAACAGCCATCGTTTCAGAAATGGGAAACATTGCCTACCGTACACAACAGCGCATTCATTGGGATGATTCTACAAAGTCGTTTAAAGAAGATACTGCCAACGATTTGTCGAAATTAAACTACAATGCCAATTGGAAATTACCAAAAGTATAATTCATCTAAGTTTTCGAAAAAGACCTTCAGAAATCATATTCGGAGGTCTTTTTTTTTGAATAGAAATAACACAAACCTGCTTGTTTTAAATCCGATTTTTGTTGATTGAATATTGATCGTTCGTTTGATACATTTTACAATCTTGGATATTGGTTTAATTATTAAACCATATGATGCAAATTGGCGATGGTTGCGATTTCAATTTTATTTTTTTGAAACTGATTTTTTATACAATTCAGAATATTGATGGTCATTCCCTCTGAATAAATTCGGATAAAATCTTTGCTGTGTGCCTCTAGTACAAAGGTTCCGCATACCGCATCGAAATAGGTGCAGTTGCTGTTATTCTTAATGTATTGTACAACGTTTTCAAAATTATCGCGGTTTAATCTTTTCTCTGTAAACAGGTATCCTTTGTTGATTTCTCTTTCATCAAAATAAGTACCCTCGTCCACTTCTTTTATTTCAAAACATTTATTGATAACCGCTTTTGCTTCGTTCATAAAATTTATTCGCTGCGCAAATTCTACACCTTCCTCTTTAAAACAGTTTTGTAAAAAATGTAAGTTTTTGTAATCCGAAAAGTTTTTAACGCGAATGGCCGGATATTGATTGTTTTGAAAACTGAGTGTGGCACTTGCAACATCAATTCTTTCGGAGTAACAGTGTTTAAAACCTTCGGCAAACCTTAAAATCTCGTCGAGCGTGTAGTATTTTTTTGTAAATAAAAACAAAGAATTGGCTTTAATCTTTTCAGGCATCAAACCATAATAACCAGCGTAAGGTAAATTGGCTTCGGCTACCCAGGTGTTTTCTATGATGTTGGAAGAAATTGGAATTAACGATTCTGTTTTTGTTATCGATCCGCAAAAGCTGATTTCATTTTCTGTTTTCATGATGATATATTTTATTTCTAAAATCTCTGATCGTACCACAAAAATTGAAATCGATGTACAAATTTACGGTATATATTTTTCAATTGCATAATCGATTACGTTTTATCATTCTAAACTTTTGTTTTAAATTTATTTTATCTTTATTTTTTTAATCAACAAAAGCCAAAGAATAAACCGGGATCAATAAATCTTAGTATCCATTATTTAAAATAAATCTATGAAAAAGTTATTTGCGCTGTTTATGCTGCTGCTTGGCGGTATTGCGGTTTTTGCACAAACCGAAGTCGAAAAAGGAATGGAGGCCATTACTCTTGGAACTGTAAAAGGGCAATTGGAATTTTTAGCGTCGGATTGGACTGAAGG
>JBNKOT010000203.1:0-4660 GCA_050294855.1 Draconibacterium sp.
TTATTCGATCTTTCAACAAAAAAAATAACTCAACTAGAGATTACAATAACCGGAGATTTTCCCTGGGCTGAAACAAAATGGGAAGATGTAGGCCGTAATATTCGTGCAGCATCGCTTTCTCCAACCGGGAAACGGGCAATAATGGAAGCTCGTGGCGAAGTATTTACAGTACCCGTTGAACACGGTAATGCACGAAATATAACCTCGAGTTCTGATGTTGCCGACCGGGCACCAATTTGGTCGCCAAAAGGAGATAAACTCGCCTGGTTTTCCGATAAAGGCGGAAAAGGATATTCGCTGATGATTGGAACCCAGGATGGATTAACAGCACCAAAATCGATCTCAATTGGTGAGTCGAAACTTGGATGGGAACCAACGTGGTCGCCCGATGGAAAATACATTGCTTTTTCTGATGACGATGTTCGAATACGTGTTCTGGATGTTGAAACTGAAAACATAAAAACAATTGATGTGGGTGGCAACAACCTCGAAAGAGGAGCACTCGGTTTAACCTGGTCGCCCGATTCAAAATGGCTGGCTTATGCAAAAGCCGGATCGAATAATTTCAGGCAAATAAATATCTGGTCAGTAGCCGACAATAGCATAAAAGCCATTACCAATTCGTTCGCCGATGCTTTTTCTCCGGCCTGGGATTTGGACAAAAAACATTTCTACTTTTTGGCAAGTACCGACCTGGCTTTGGGTTCGGGCTGGGCAAATACAAGTTCGATGACTACCAACGCAAAATACAGTGTCTACCTTGTAAATCTTCAGGAATCGGAAGACTCGCCGTTTAAACTACAAAGCGACGAAGAAGAAAAGGCAAAGGATGAGGCCGGCAAAGATTCAGAAAAAAAAGACGAAAAGGATGCGAAGAAAGATAAAGACAAAAAGAAAGACAAAGACAGCGACGAAGATAAACCCAAAAATGAAACGATTAAAATCGATTTCGATGGCATTGCAAGCAGAACAATAGCGCTGCCAATGCCTAACCGCACTTATCGTACAGCGGTTGCCGGTTCGGCCGGTTCTGTTTTTATTGGTGAATCGGTGCCCAACAAATCGGGTTTGACCTTGAAAAAATTTACACTTGAAAAACGCGAAGCGAAGGAGTTTGTAACAGGTGCAAGCTCGGTTTCTGTGTCAAAAGATGGAAAAAAAATGCTGGCACGTTTTGGTTCATCCTGGAAAATAATGGATACCAACAAACCTTCAGGAAAAGATGGAAAAACGCTCAAAACAGATTTAAAAATGCATCTCGACAGAACGGCAGAATGGCAGCAGATGTTCGAAGAAGCGTGGCGATACGAGCGTGATTATTTTTATGATCCTGGAATGCACGGCCGCGATTGGAATAAAGTACACGAGCGTTACTCACCTTTAATTCCCTATGTAAAACACCGAACAGACCTCACTTATATTCTCGATCAGGTAAACGGCGAACTTTCGGTTGGACATAGTTTTGTGTTTGGCGGCGATTTCCCGGATACTGAACGTGTTTCGGTAGGGTTGCTTGGCGCAGATTTAACTGCTGAAAATAACCGCTGGAAAATCAAACGAATTTTCACGACCGAAAGCTGGAATCCGCAATTATCGAGTCCTCTGGAAGAGCCCGGATTAAAAGTTGAAACCGGAAATTATATTGTTGGAGTAAACGGAAAAGAATTAACAGTTGCCGACGATCCGTATCAGTTTCTAGACGGAACTTCGGGAATTCAAACCGTTTTGCACATCAATAAAACACCCGAATTTGAAAGTGCCTGGAAAATAACTGTAAAACCAATTCGCAGCGAAAATGCTTTACGCCAACGTGCCTGGGTTGAAGATAACCGCCGCTTGGTCGACAGTTTATCGAACGGAAAGCTGGCGTACATTTGGGTGCCAAATACCAGTGCCCCGGGGTTTGTGTCGTTTAACCGATACTTTTTTGCCCAGCAAGATAAACTCGGAGCGGTTATTGACGAACGCTTTAACGGCGGCGGTTTACTCGACGATTATATGGTAGATTTAATGACACGCAGTTTGAGGGCTTCATTAACCAACGAAGTGCCAAACGGAAAAGCAATGCGTTTACCGGCAGGAATTCTGGGACCAAAAGTTTTGTTGATCAACGAAATGGCAGGTTCGGGTGGCGACTTTTTCCCCTGGGTATTTCGCCAGCAAAAAGCAGGACAGTTAATTGGTGCAACAACATGGGGCGGATTGGTAAAATCATCGGTACATTACGGTTTGATTGATGGCGGTGCACTCACCGCTCCAGACAATGCTGTTTTCGATCCTGTAAATAATAAATGGATTGCGGAAAACGAAGGAGTGGCTCCCGACATTGCTGTTCGTCAGGATGCAAAATCACTGGAAAAAGGAATCGATCCTCAGTTAGAAAGAGCCGTTCAGGAACTTTTAAAATTAGTTGAAAAACAAGGTGAAATTAAAATTACTCCTCCACCCTATTCAACACCGGCCGTTAAAAAATAGGCAGATAAAACAAGATCAATTAAAAAGTTCCATTCCGAATAAGAATGGGACTTTTTTTATTTCAGCATTTTCAATCGAAGATAGAGTTTCAATCACTGAAACTTATAAAAAATAAAACTTCAACATTTTTATTCTCATTCATTTGTCGTAATTTGTATTGACATTTTGATAAACCCCGGTCCTTTTACTTCATCAGGAGATATTTTAAAATAACCCTATGAGCAATGATTTTATCATGCCTCAATCTGTAAATGGAGTATGCTGAAAATCCATATAAAAGAGTAGGCACAACCATTAAAATAAAACCTATGATTATTTCAATGCAAGGTAATTGGACTGTTACCGTAAAAGCTAAAAATGCGTCGTACCAGCAACGATTTATTGTGCAAGGTGCTGCGGCAGGTAATGGAACATACACAGGAACCACAGGGACCAGTGCTACCGTTTCCGGTGCACAATGGTCTATCGCCATTCAAAGCAAACCAGCCTCGGGCTGGCAATTGTCAGAAACTCAACTCAAATTCCCCAAAGAAATTGGTGGAAATTATGAATTTGAAATCTGGTCGAACGATGCAGGTGTAGATTCAGATTTTAACGACCTGATACTTACCTGTTCTACTCCCGTAAATATCAATGATTTTATCATTTATGGAAACGTAACACTATACAGCGGAAAATGTATTTTTAATCCCTGCAGAAAATTTCCTTTTGTAATTGAGACCTATCCCGGATTACTAAAAGCAGTTAAAAATCCGCTCCTGCTCGATTGGA
Organism: Draconibacterium sp.; assembly: GCA_050294855.1. GTDB lineage: Bacteria > Bacteroidota > Bacteroidia > Bacteroidales > Prolixibacteraceae > Draconibacterium. The sequence goes on from JBNKOT010000203.1 coordinate 3,247, forward strand.
TAAAAAAATATTATCCGGAACGTATTCCTCCTGAAATTGGAGGTCCTAATCCTCCCTGGCCCGATCCTGATCCGGGGCCCTATTTCAAACCAATTGTTTTTGATCTTGACGGACAAAACATGCAGGCAAAAACAAAACTTATTTACGAGCGTAAACCGGTTGAGCTAAAAACAAGATCGACCAGTAAAACCACTAAAACCGCTGTTGACCTTAAAAAATCTAACTTTAATCTTGTAAGTTCGAATGCAACAACAGAAACAAGAAAGGTTGAAATGGATGCCGACAAACTAAAAGTTGTTGAAAGCATTGGTGGATTATTATCTCCGTGTATAACCGAGCCGGGATCTAATTTAACACTTACTTTCGAAGAATACGACCGCTCGGCAGCTGAACTCGCAGGAGGTGCATATTCAGGTTCCGGAAACCGACAATTGTTGGGCGATACCATTACCGACATGAATGGAAACTACATTTTCCGTTTTAGTTTTGATATGACATTCCCGTACCTCGAAGACGCTTCAGACATAGCTTCAGGAGAAGATGTAAATACAGTAATGTTTCCCGATATTATTGTTAAAGTTGTTGAATATTCTCCTTTTAATGTTCGGTATGAAAGTGTTCCATATAATAACATTTCAAACCTTGAACGTATTGATCTGTGTTTGCCTGAATCGCTGTTCGATGTAACTTCAGCCTGTTTCAACGGCAATTTGATTGGTAGTCTTGGAAATGTTTTTATTGGTGGAAATCAGAATACATCAGCTTCAACTCTTCCTGCCAACATAAGACGTTACGGATATTCTAATTATCTGGAAGCAACTGGTAAAATTTCTGTTGACAGTTCGCTTGCGGGATTCAAAGCTGAATGTGCCGCCTGGCACGGTCTAATTGATCTGAAAGGGTGTATGTACGATACTTCCAAATCTGCCACCGATAATAAAATTGTGTGGTACACGATCCGAATCAAGCGCGCCGGAACTTCAGCATGGACATATGTCAGCGAAAACTATAAACACCCAAGATTTTCGAAACGAAATGATCCGGGTTACGATGGAGACATTGTTGGTCCTTTCTATCCAAATGTAGGCAGTTTAATTAATGATGTTCCGTCGTATATAAATATTCAACGCAAAATAAATGTTGATGGCGAAGATTGGGACCCTGCAAATGCAAACAGATATATGCAAATGAGAACCTGGCTTTACGATAAAATTTCCGGTGTAACAAATCCGGGAACATTTTATGTGAGGGTAGATGGTTACAATGCAGCAGGAAATCATGTTTCGAATGCAACCGATATGATTCCACTGTTTATCCACAATCTAGACCTTAAGTTTGAATTAAAAGATCTGATTCTTGATGATCCGGCAATTGTTAAAGATGCCTGCGGTTTATACCGCTTAACAAACGCGCA